>DIEK01000062.1:0-10321 GCA_002418595.1 Candidatus Omnitrophica bacterium UBA5776
CATCCAGCCTGCGCCCGCCCGCCGCGAGGACATTGACGTGCACAAGCTCCGCCTGCGCCCCGGAGAGCTCGAATGCGAAAGCTGTCTCCGCGTCGCAATTCGTGCCGGCGGTCCTCAATATACATACTCTCGGTTTCTTCATATAGGTTTCCCGTTCCTATATCCCTCTAACGTCAACGCCTCCGCGCTTTTCTTCCGCGGCGGTAGAACTCCCGGATGACGCGCACCGCCTGGGCGGGCGTATCCGCGACCTTGAATATCTCCAGTTCGCTTTTGTCCACATTCCCTTTCGCCACCACCGTCTCCTTGAGCCAGTCCAGCATACCCTGCCAGTAGGCGCGCCCGAAAAGCACCACCGGGAATCTGGAGATACGCCCGGTCTGGATCAGGGTCACGGCTTCGAAGAATTCGTCCATTGTTCCGTACCCGCCCGGCATGATCACGAAAGCGCTGGCGTATTTGACGAACATAACTTTGCGCACGAAGAAATAATGGAACTCCAGCAAGATGTCTACGTAACGGTTTGCCTTCTGCTCGGAAGGTATCTGGATATTCAGACCGATCGATTTGCCTTTGGCCCTGCGCGCCCCTTTATTGGCGGCCTCCATTATGCCGCCGCCGCTGCCGGTGATCACAGCGAATCCCGACTTCGCCAGCAGATAAGCGGTCTCTTCCGCCAGTTTATAATACTTGTCCTGGGCGCCGGTCCGGCTGGAGCCGAAAATGGACACGGCTTTCTTAAGAGAGCTCAATATCTCGAACCCCTCGACGAACTCCGACATTATACGGAACACGCGCCAGGGATCTTCCTTCACGAAATTGTCGTCGATGTTTCTCGCCATTCTACCACCTCAACGGTTTCTGCCAGGCTTCCTTGAGCCCGGCGATGTCTTCGCGCAGGCAAACTCTTCCGTCCAACCCGCGGACGATGAACTGCCCGTGTGCCTCCAGCCTGCCGATAAGGGAAAAAGGCAGCCCTTTAAGTTCTCTTTCGAACACGCGCTTTTTCTCCCGGGCGACCTCCACGATAAAACGGGAATTCGATTCGGAAAAAAGAATAAAGTCGTTCCTGCGGCGTTTCTTGTCCGCGCATTTATAAACGGCATCGGCCAGGGATAGTTCCATTCCCAGCCCGCCGGAAAATGCCATCTCTGCGGCGGATACTCCCAATCCGCCCTCGGAACAATCATGCACGGAACGCAGCGCCCCGGCTGCGGCGAGCCGGTTCAACGACGAAAATATCTTCATCGCCTGCGCGGGATAGATCATTGGCACGCTGGACCCCGTCAATCCGTTCTGCTCATAATAAAGCGATCCGCCCATCTCATCCCTGGTCAGCCCCACGACGTAAATAAAGTCTCCGGCTTCCTTGGCGTACATGGAAACGGTTTTTGAGACGTCATTCAGCACGCTGACCGCCGAGATCAACAGAGTGCCCGGAATTGCCCTGGATTTGCCCGCGTACATGTATTCGTTGTAAAGGCTGTCTTTGCCTGAGATAAAAGGCAAACCGTAGGCTTTGGCGGCGTAATAACAGCCGTAAGAAGCCCTCACCAGTCCGCCCAGCCTGTCCGGCTTGTCCGGGTTACCCCAGCAGAAATTGTCCAGCAAAGCGGTGCGCTCCACGGGGCCGCCGCAGGCTACGACTTGGCGCAGGGCTTCGTCTATGCAAGAAGCGGCCATCCAGTACGGGTCTATCCTGCCGAAACGGAAATTTATCCCGTTAGAGACTATCACCGCCTTGCGCGAGGACATCAGCGGCCTGACCACTGCGGCGTCTGCCGGACCGTCGCAGGCAACCCCAGTCAGGGGTTTCCCCGCCGAACCGCCCTGCACCTCGTGATCATACTGCCTGATGATCCACTCCTTGGAGCAAACATCATAGGAGGAAAGTATCTTTTTCAAAGCCGGGCCCAGATCGGACGGACAGGGTTTCGCCGTTTCTTTATGCGCCGGCAGTTTGAACACGGCCTTCTTTTCTATGTCCGGCCTGCCGTCGTGCATGAATTTCATATCGAGATCGGCGACAAGGTTGCCGCGGTAAAAAAGCTCCAGCCTGCCGCTGCCGGTGAATTCTCCGATGACCGCGGCCTCGACGTTCTCCGCGGCGAAAAGCGCGATCAACTCATCCGCCTTTCTCCTGTCCACAGCCAGCACCATGCGCTCCTGCGACTCCGATATCCAGATCTCGCTGTAGGAAAGCCCGCTGTATTTCAAAGGGACTTTGTCCAGCTCGACCTTCGCCCCCAGTTCGGCTCCCATCTCACCCACGGCGCTGGATAGGCCGCCTGCGCCGCAGTCGGTGACGGAACTGTAAAGCCCGCGGCCGCGCGCCCGCATCAGCGTATCCACAAGCTTCTTCTCCTCTATGGGATTGCCGATCTGCACAGCGCCGCTTGATACAGTTTCGGATTCTTCGGTCAACTCCCCGGAAGAGAATGTGGCGCCGTGTATCCCGTCCCTGCCGGTCCTGCCGCCGGCTACCACTATAAGGTCGCCTTTCCCGGCTTTCTTAAAACATTTATCCTGCGGGATGATGCCGGCCGTGCCGCAATAAACCAGCGGATTGCAGGTGAATCCCTCGTCGAAAAGCACCGCGCCGTTGACCGTGGGGATCCCCATTTTATTGCCGTAATCCCTGACTCCGGAAACCACGCCTTTCATTACACGCTTGGGATGCAGAGTTCCGGCCGGAATATCTTCGAAAGAATAATCGGGGAGCCCGAAACAGAAAACATCCGTGTTAAAAACCGGCTTAGCCCCCAGCCCGGTGCCGAGACAGTCGCGGATAACTCCGCCTATACCGGTATTGGCGCCGCCGAAAGGCTCCAGCGCCGAAGGATGATTGTGCGTTTCCACCTTGAAACAAATGTTGTTCCCGCCCTCGAACTTTATGATGCCGGAATTATCCTCAAACACCGATACGCACCAGGGTTTGCGCAGCTCGCGGGTCACCCTCATTATAGTGGATTTTAGCAGGCCTTTTATCATGCGGCTGCCGATCCTGCCTTTATAAGAACGCGGCAGAGACTCGGAATACTTTATCCTGCCGCGGAAGGTCTTGTGCGCGCAGTGTTCGGACCAGGTCTGAGCTATCGTCTCCAGTTCGCAGTCGGTGGGATCGCGGCCGATACCGGCGAAATACGCTTTTATCGTGCGCATCTCGTCCAAGTTAAGAAAAAGCTGTCCCTGAGAACTAAGCCTGCGCAGTTCGACGTCTGAAGCGCCGATTATCCTGACACGCGCAAGCCGGAAATTGTATTCAGACGGCGGATGAGAAGAAGGCGCGCCGCGCCTGACGATATGCTGGATGAGTTTGTTATAAAGCAGTTTTTCAGCGATGGAATCGGCCTGAGAGGCGGAGATATTGCCGTTTATGCGATATTTCCTCGCGGTCTTTACGGAAGCCGCGCCTTTTATACCCAGGTCAAGGATGCCTTTCTTCACAGACTCTTCCACGGGATCCATTACCCCCGGGTTATAGGCGACCTCCACGCGGAAACCTCCGGCGGGCTGTTTCGGTTCGTAAGAAGCCGCGTCACAAAGCAGATAGTCCTGCGAGACCGGATCTGCGAGCAGTTCCCGGCAGATACGGTCGGCGTCCGCGCGCGTAACCTCCCCTTCAATAAGATATACCTGCGTATAACGCACTTCCGATACGCCGCTTATCCCGAGGTCTGCGATATCCCTGGCTATTCCTTGCCCTGCGGCGTCGAACAATCCCGGTTTGTCCAGAACTTCAATACGGTAAATCATTTTAAGGAGTTATTTTATCCGCGCGATATTACGGCGGGCAAGACTTCGCGGTTATTCTCTTTATCTAAAATGAACCCGGCCTCTCCGGACAGGGGTCACTGCCTCTTTTTTTCTACCGTGCGTTTGAATATTCTGCCGACGTTGCGTAAATAATAATCCAGGTCGAAAATACGCTTTAGTTCCTTGCAGGAAAGATACGAAGCCACCTCCCGGTCGGCCAGAAGATTATCCAGAAAAGCGCCTCTCCCCTTCCAGGTGAGCATTGCGCACCTCTGCACCATATCGTAAGCCCTCGGCCGGGGCAGCCCCTTTTCCATCAGTTCCAGCAGTACCCTTTGCGAGAAAATGAGCCCGCCGGTCATCTCCAGGTTCTCCCTCATCCTGTCCGGCGAAACCTTCATCCCGTCGACCACCGAAATGAATTTGTGAAGCATATAATCCAGGACGATCGTCGAATCCGGAATGATCACCCTTTCATTGGAAGAATGGCTGATATCGCGTTCATGCCATAAAGCGGTATTCTCCATGGCGACCTGGGCGTTCCCGCGCAGAAGCCTGCTCAGCCCGCAGATACGCTCGCAGATGACCGGGTTGCGTTTATGCGGCATCGCGGAAGATCCTTTTTGCCCTTTGCCGAAAGGCTCTTCAACCTCCAGCACTTCCGTCCTCTGCAGATGCCTGAGCTCCATGGTGAACTTTTCCAGGCTGCCGCCGATCAAAGCCAGAACACAAAGGTAAGCGGCATAAACATCCCTCTGGATTATCTGCGTGGAGATGGAAGCCGGCTTTAGCCCCAGCCTGCGGCAGACGAATAGTTCTACTGCCGGGTCTATGTTGGAGTAAGTCCCCACGGCGCCGGACAATTTGCCCTGCGCCGCCTCTGCGGCGGACGTTTTCAGGCGTTCAATATTGCGCAATGTCTCTTCATACCAGACCGCCAGCTTCAACCCGAAAGTCAAAGGTTCGGCGTGCACGCCGTGCGTGCGGCCTATACAAACCGTGCGCTTGTGACGCAGCGCCTGGCGCTTTATAGAAAACAAGAGTCTCTCCAGGTCGCGCAACAATATCGCGGAAGCCGATTTCAACTGCACCCCGAGAGTAGTGTCCAGCAGGTCGGAAGAAGTCAGGCCGGCATGAAAATACTGCGCGTCCGGACCTATGGAAGCGGAAACGTTGGCCACGAAAGCCACGATGTCGTGGTTCGTGCTTTCTTCTATTCTCTTTATCTCATCCACGTCGAACCGCGCTTTTTTGCGCATCCTGGACGCGGCGGCCGCCGGTATCCTGCCCCGTCCGGCAAGCGCTTCGGCGGCAAGCAACTCTACTTCAAGCATGGTGCGGAACTTAAAGTCGTCCTTCCAGACGGCGGACATTTCAGGCAAACTGTATCGCTCTATCATATCTCCTCCAGAGAGTGTTATTATATCAGAAATACACCGCTTCGCAATAAAAAGTCCCATAAAACTATTGACAAAAATTTCTATGATGTTATAGTTATTTTGTAATTTATAAAAGTGAAGGAGAATTTTATTGCGTGATAATCGGAAAAACCCGTAAAGCAAGTAATGAGCTGAGCTTTACGGATTTTTTTTAAAAGGAGGGGGAAAGCGGCAATGGCAAAAGGCAAAGTAAAGTGGTTCAGCAATCAGAAGGGTTATGGATTCATAACCGGGGAAAACGGGAAAGACGTATTTGTCCACTACAGCGCTATCAAGGGCGACGGTTACAAGAGCCTTGAAGAGGGACAGGACGTTGAATTCGAAGTCACGCAAGGCCCCAAGGGTGAGCAGGCTTCCAACGTCAGCAAAGCATCTCCTTCAGTATAATTTCTCTACATCCTATCGCTGTACAGAGCCCCCTGCCGCGCAAGCGGCGGGGGGTTTTTGTTTGCCCAAAACAATACGGGTCTGCTTACCCTTTTACTGCAGCGGGAGTTCCTGTCAAAACTATCCCGGTCATCGGGAGACGAAACAAGACAAGAAGAAATTTCCTGAAGATGCTTCGATGGGCTTTAGTCGGGAGTAACCGTATTGCTCTTTGCTCTATTTTCTAATCTCTATCGCTCAATTGCTCTGCCATTCCGTGTCGAGGAATGACTTGGAGTCCTTTACTCCCAAATAAAAAAAGAGCCCATTTAGGCTCTCTATTCTTCGAAATGGTGCCGAGGGAGGAAATCCATTAAGTATATTTCTGCAACTTATTGAAATATAGCGAATTATGATGTAAACGCTTATTATAGCAGATATTTGGCGAGCCCGGATGTTTAGTTTTGTTTAGGGATGTTTATGTGTTGGATGGGCACATTTTGGGCACAAAAAAGGCACTTATGTTTAACTTCCAAATGAAACCGCGCTCAAAGCCAGTTGTAACTCATGTGGGGGTTTATCTGATTCAAGAATGGATAGCAATTGGATAAAACCTGGTTCACAGGCTACTGCATAATCTTCTTCCAGGCGTAGTATCTGGGAAATACAAACCAGCACCTTCTCCATATCCTGGCTTATATCGCCTTTTTGACAACAGGATAGAACGTACTCCTTTATTTTCTCTCCCGATGGAATATTACCTTTGTTGACCATCTCCTGAATACTGCTCCATTCCTTGTCTAATTCAGCTAAGGGGATTTTGGGCTGAAGTGGGACTTGTAGATTGGGCTGAATGGCGATGGGGAGGGAACGAAAATCAATCCCTCCCTTGCCTCCATCCTGAGGTATTGATGGTGAGCGCTTGTCAGTCGAACCATCGATGCCGCCAAGACGACCACCGTCTTTGCTTTGTTTTGATAGTTGCTGAACGGCGATATCAGGGGTAAAATTAAAACTCCTGTCAGACGTCACCTTAATCCAACCGACATCACCTTCTTTTGCCACCGGTACCCCCCCATATTCCCCATTTAAAGATGTAATAACTTTTGCTTGAATCCATACTTCATCATTACTTACCGGCTCAATAGTTAATATCTCAAGCTTATTTTCATCAAAGATAACCGATCTATAAGGATTCTCTGCTTTAAAGTGAAGGTAAAGCCGATCATTATAAAATAAATTCCCCTTAACCCCAGGAACAAGCTTCAATGCATTTGCTATATTGGTGGGTTTCCGGCTTGATGTAATCTCTCTCCAATTATTTTCTCCGAATAGATTGTCTATCGCTTGCTTGTGTGCCATTCCGCAATAAATCAGAATATATTTTTTTTGACCCACTTGTTCCCTTATCAAATCTATTGATTTTTTATTACTAACAACTAATAGAGTTTGCAACGCTTCATTTTCGTAATATGCTCTTTGTGAAGCCGTTTCGTTTTTTTTCTCCAATTTTTTTATATTAAAATTGTTCTGCATTTCTTCACTGTTAACACCATGTTTTTGGGCGTAATAGCTCAAAATTTTTTCAAGGCTCCAAGGGATCATTGTTGGCCGAACAAAATTTATAAAGCGGAAATATAATTCATTCATGTCAACGCCTAACAATCTTGCCGCTTCTTCCATAACTTCTTTTGTATCAACAGCGACTATTGGATTTTTAATCTGTATTCCAGAATTTGATATTGCTTTTCTCAGATAAGCTGTCTCTATCTCGAAACATGAAAGTCCTTCAAGTAATAAAATCCATTCATCGGGATTATTAAACTTACCTTGTAGAGCAGATTCTCTTAAATATGGGTGAACTAAATCCAAAGCCTTTTTAGAACCATGCTCCACTGTAAGTAAAATTATCTCTCTTTCCCTTTCTATAGTTTTAGTATAAAGATGAGCCTCACCGCTTGTATCTTGAAATAAATTGATACCTTTTAGCATTTCATTGTAAACTTCATCTAATCGATTAACCTGCTCTTGAGTTCTATCTATGCTTGTATTTTTTATTGTTCCTCCATCCAGCCCTGTCGTTACACTCACAATATCCTTCCCAACTGCCTCTTTTTGCCCGCCGTCTGACCGTCGGCTATTCTCCGCGGGCGGCGGCTTCCGGCGGATACCGACATCCCAGCCGTAACCCAGCATCTTTTCATACCCTTCGGATTTTCTAAACTCCCTGACCGTATCCGTCAATAGCGGGTCGACAAAATGCTCCTCGACAGCCAGGTCTTCCGGGAAATCATCGGCGTAATTAACGGCGCGCTCGAAAGAAAAACGCCAGGAATAATCATCCGTCACCAGGTAGCCACCCGGCTTCACCCGCGCGTATACATCCCGTATATAGCTGTTTTTTCTTAGCCGCTTCTCTACATACCCGGCCGCCAGTTCCACAGACGCCCTTTGATAATAAAGGTCATACGCACCGAGGTACCTGATCCCGCGATCCTGCAGAATGTCGCGTGAGTCTATAAAACACACGTATCTCTTTCTGGGCTTTTCCCCCGGATACGCCCAGTCGAAAGCTATCCTGGGATATCCCCGGGAGTCGGTATCGGCGATGATCATGGAACGATCAACCCCTAAAGCTTCCAGCTCCGTGGACAAATATATAATATAGTCTTCCGCGTCCTCAACATATAAACCGACCCCGTAACCCGCCTGGTACTTGCTGCCCCTGTAATCAAACGCTTTCTTCCTGTTCTGCGCATCAGTATTTATGTCCAGATCCGATAGTTTATCCAGACGGTCTTTTGTCAACCCACCGTTATAAGCGGAGACGAAATCCGCCTGGACTGCGTTTGTAGACAGAAGCAGGTTCACCACATCCACTCCGGCGCCGAAGTATAACGCATTGAACGGCAGGCTCTCCGGATTAACTATTTTTTTTACCGCCATATCGTGCGCTATATAAAACGGATGCAGGAACTTGTATTCCACCGGGCGCGGGTCAAGACCTAAACGACGCGACAATTCTACCAGTTTGTAATAGTCCTGCTCCTTCATCATCTTTTGCAATGTGGAGGCTAACTTCCCGCCGTCCACTGGCACGCTTACCGCTGCCGGGTTACTATTCAGAAATGACCTATTACAATATATTACGTTCATACTTCCTACCGGCGGCGACATGGATATCCCTCCGCTGGTATACTGTCTGATAATCTGTCCATAGGGAGTATTGACTATTCTCGACTCGTTATATTCGCCTTTTTGAAAAGATCTCTTATACTGATCGAAATACGCATTTTTCGACCAGGGTTGTCTGGAGATAAGTCCGAGCAGGTCACGGGTATCAATTTTATCAATATAATTTCTTATGGCGGACGGCGGGAAAGCATCCCACTCCGCTTCGGGATCGTTTTTTACTTTTTCTTTGAGCCATCGGGATAGTATCAACGAATAATAAACCTGCCGCAGCGGAGCATAGGCCCTGGAACTATTCACCTTCAGAACCAATCCGGGAATAATGAGCCTTCGTATCAACTCCGAAGAATAATCATTCAACTCTTTCATACGCTTATCTTCAAACCGGGGAGCGCTTCCGCGCAGATAATCCTGCTCCAGCATTACTTTTAATGTGGCCTTATAAATATAGGCCGAACTTTTGGATTGACGAACAATGATCTCGGCAGGGACTATCCAGGGCCTGGTAAAAGTCGGTAAAGAGACCTGCTGATCGCCGAACAACTCCTGCGCCTTTGCGTAAAGCTTATCCCAATACTCTTTACCTTCCCTGGTCTGCGGAGAAGTGGCCTTGGCTAAGTCTTTCTTCAAATTTAAGTCCGCCTCCAGCATCACTTTCCCGATATCGGTCTTCTCCAGGTACGTATCAATAATATTATCCGCCTGGTCCGGCCGCAGGTTCACCCAGAAAGCATCGTTTGGTAGAGTCAGACCGATCAGGAAATAATCCATCAGCTTCACGGCCTCTTCTTGCAAAATATCCTGTTTTAATTCTTTGCTGTCCCCTTTATCCAAGAGCACCTGCACCCCTGAGTGTTGTGGCGTAAATTCAATAGAACGCAGATGTGTGGGCCGGAACTTATCCTGGATCAGAAAACTCGGCCGGCTGAAATACAGCGGTAATACCTGCGGCAGAATCTGGGCAAAGCAGGACTGCTCGGCGAAGAAACAGATAAGTACTAAGAGCGAGATTATTTTCTTCATACCAAGATAATCAAATTATTTATACCGCCTTTCCAAACATTCCAGCCATATATACAAAAAAAACCACGGTTGAATAAACCAATCGGTTTATTCTTCCGCGGCCATAAGTTTTAGGAGGGAATTACCTTAACTACTACTTATATATAAGTATAATGTATTATTTAACTATTTGCCAACTTCTTAACTTACTTTTGGTTTAGCTAACAAAAACGCCCAAGAACGAGACCTGGTCTCGCTTACCCTCAGTGCTACAGCTGGTTACGCCATAAGTATCCCCAGGTTAGTGCTAAGGGATAAAAGACGAACAACGAAAGATGAAGCATGCAAAACGAAAAAACTGAAATACCAACAAAAAAAAGAGCCCATTTAGGCTCTCTATTCTTCGAAATGGTGCCGAGGGAGGGACACTAGCCCAAAAGGCGAAGGGCCCCGATCTCGGCAACTGTATTTGCGAGAAATTCAACGGGAAAATTCATTTTTACGGAGGATTTCGAAGCCAATACAGGCGATTGCCGCAGGTAATTGAGACCATTTCGATGTCCTTC
>DIEK01000062.1:10366-21636 GCA_002418595.1 Candidatus Omnitrophica bacterium UBA5776
TTCCGAAATGGTGCCGAGGGAGGGAATCGGACCCCCCACGCCGGCCTTTTCAGGGCCGCGCTCTACCACTGAGCTACCTCGGCATCAACGTTTCAGTATATTTTGGGATTATAACATATTTCCCGCCCCGGGCAAGGAAAAACTTATCCGGTGCCATCATCCGGTGCCATTATCAAAATAGAAATGTTTTAACATGTTCTCAAACTGCCCGATTGGGAAATCTATTTCTCGGACAGACGCGCCCCCTCGGCGATGGCCTTGCTGAAGACTTCCTTGGCCATATCTATCCTGGGTTCACCTTCGTTCTTGACGGTTATGCGCAACCGGTTAATCTTTTTGGTCATACGGATTATGCGAATATCCATAATAGTCGAGAGGACGTCAAGCTGTATATATCCCCTTGCCCTGCTTTCCTGCCTGATCACCCCCTTGATACGGCTAACCATATAAACGGCATCCCAAAGGTCCCGGTAGAAAATATCCGTATCTCCCTGTATGGTATTCCTGCCGACCATCTTACCGGAAGTCAGTAAGGTTTGAGACTTTGACGTCCAGAAGAAGGGAGTGCAGCCTTGCAGCGACTGCATTATCAAAACCGCCGCCGACATTAATACTGCCGCCATTCCCGCTGTTTTTCTCATCATTTCAGCTCTTTCCTTGAGAATACCTTGACGAAACAAAAGATATTCAACGCTATTATACCAAACCAGAATATAATGAAAAACACCCACCCGCCGGCCGTCATTTACCTTCTCTCCCCGACTCTCTTCTTTTCCAGGCCGTCCTGACAAGCGAAACCAGCAGAATGAATATGCCCAGTAGAACGCATCGGGTGGCTAAAACAAAAGGCTTGTCCTGCGGCGGCACCTCTTTCATCATGATCACCGGCAGCCATTGTTGAAAGAACCACATCCCCAGTATAGCAAACAAGAACAAGGGAGTCACATATTTAATGATGAATTTATACACTGAAGGGACGGCGAGATCCGCCCCCTTATGTATCTCTTCCCAGGCGTTTTGCATGCCGAGGACCCAACTGAAGAGTATAGTCTCTATAGTGGCGAATACCACCAGAAAAACCGTCCCGCCCCAGAAATCCAGTTCGTCCACCACCCCGTTCTTGAGAAAAAATATCACGGGCTGGCAAAGAAGAAAAGCCGTAACGGCGAATATTATCACCGCTTTCTGCCTCTTCAGGCCGAATTCATCCTCCATAAAGGCTATCACCGGCTGCGCGAGAGATACTGAAGAAGTGATACCCGCGAGGAAAAGCAGGAGAAACCAGCAGAAACCGGTGATCTGGCTCCAGGGCATACTGTTTATGATCAAGGGCATGGTGACGAATCCCAGGTTAAACACGCCCGAGACGGCGATCTCTCCCGTCGCCTGCGGCCCGAAGAAAACGAAAGCGGCGGGGATTATGATACCGCCGCCAAGTATTACCTCGGCGAACTCGTTGGTGCCTGCTGCGGTAAGACCGGAAAGCGCGACATCGTCCCCTTTGGAAAGATAACTGGCGTAGGTGAGTATCACGCCTATCCCGACGCTTAACGTGAAGAACACCTGGCCCGCGGCTTCCAGCCAGACCTTTGCCGACTTCAAAGCCGTGAAATCAGGATTCCAAAGGAAACCGAAGCCGTTGGCTATGTTCCACTCAGGATGCAGGACATTCGGGGCGCCCAGACTGACCACCCGCAGCAAAAGTATCAATCCCAGAGAAAGAAGAAGCGGCAGCGCCACCTTGCAAAGCCGCTCAATACCTCCCTTGATACCGTAATACAAAACGGCGACGTTCAGGATAAACGTACAGATAAAAAAGAAGTAAGCGGTGCCTATACCGGAGAAGTATCCGTTTCTCTCCACACCCTGGAACCCGTGCAGAAAAGCACGCATCATTTCCTGCCCGGTTATGCCGCGGTAACTCCCGGTGAGGGAAAAAAAGCTGTAGGCCAGCGTCCATGATTCGATGTAGGAATAATATATGAATATGACCAGCGGGCCGAACAGTCCGATAACGCCGAAGTATTTTATAAACCTGTTCTTGCGCCAGATGGAATGGAATATGCCCGGAGCCGTTCCGTGCCCAAAACCGCCTCCGTAGCGGCCAAGCGTCCACTCAATCCACATCAACGGGATCCCGAGCAAAAGGAAAGCGATAAGATAAGGGATCATAAAAGCGCCGCCGCCGTTTGCCGCTGCCTTGGCCGGGAACCTCAAGAAGTTCCCCAGCCCGATGGCGGATCCCGCCACAGCCATGACCACGCCCAGGCGGCTTCCCCAACTCTCTCTTTGCCGCTCAGGCGAATGCTTAGCCGGAAGTTTCTTGCTCATCTGCACCGACGGTCGGTTTCGTATCATTCTCCTCAGGGACGGCGGAAGGTTCCCGCTCCGGCTCCGGAGGAGGAAGCAGCGCCGACAGTTCCTCCTTCACCGTATTCCTGGCGTAACTGCTGGGAGAGGCTATCTCGATCTCGGTTTTCCCTCCCTCAAGCCCGCGCAGAAAGACACCGGCGACGGTAGTATTCTCGGCGGACATATAAAACGCTATCGCCCCTTCGTTGCGCTCCCGGCGATAAATATACCTGCCTGCCTTCTTCAACTCGGCCAAAACCGCGGTATAAACCGCATCGCGATCCCCGGGAACAACCATTTGAACCGATTTTACCCGGGATGCTTCTAAGTCTCTTATCGAAGTCCCCAGCACGCCGTGCATCCTCCCTCCCACAGAAGCGCATCCGGAAAACAGAACGCTGCCCGCCACCGCCAAAACTATCAGAATCTCTCTCATCTTTTTCCCGCCTCCTTATAATACGGGGACTATACCAATTCCCTGATCTGCTGTAAATGCAGTCTGGTCTCTTTTTCTCCTCTTAACGAGAATTCAGCGGCCCGGTGCAGGTCAAGCCAGAACAGGCCGGAAGTATCCGGATTGATAACAACGTCCGCCAGAGCTGCTTCCTTGCGCGCCAGTTCCGACTGCATATATTCCACGCTGCTGAAAATAAGGTCAAGGATATTCAGGCTCAGCCTGCTCTTCAGGAATCTCGCCAGCGCAGGGTGTCTCGACTGCTCCTGCGATATCTCTTCCTGCGCGCGTTCCAGCCCTTTGGACAATCTTTCCTTAGAAGGGGTAACGTTGACGGCTATTATCCTGCGCGCCCCGGACTGCACCAGCACTTCCACCGGCAGCGGATGAGCAATCCCCCCGTCGAGCAAAATATCCCCACCGGAAATAAAAGGCCTGAATATTCCCGGCATAGAACAACTGGTCATTATCGCGTCCACCAGCGAGCCGCTTTCCAGCACGCGCGCCTCTTTCCTTCGTATATCGCTGGCGACGATCTTCAACGGCAGTTTCACGTCCCTGAAAGTCTTGTTCCCGAGGTGCCTTTTCAGGAACCGGTAAAGCTTATTACCTTTTATAAACCCTGTCCAGGGAAATGTCAAGTCAATGAGTTTCCAGGCGCAGGTATAGTCTTTGAATTCAGCGGCAATCTCCAGAATCTCCCCGCTGGATTTACCGGTGACCCAGAGGCTGGCAATCACTCCCCCCATGCTGGAGCCGGAAATGACGTCTATCGGGACCTTCTCCTCTTCCAACACTTTAAGAACGCCCAAATGGCAGAGCCCGTAGGCAAAACCGACGCCCAGGGCAAGGCCGGTAGTGCAGCCGCCGCTCTCTCTGGCAATGCGCCGCACGGCCAGGGAATACCCGGTTGCCGGGTTCTGCTCCGTCTCCAATCCTTCGGCCGGAGGGCCTATCACGGGCAGCGTGGCAAAAACGCTCCTGTTGAGCACGCCGGCTCTCTCCTCCGGGCGCAGACGCGCATATCCGTAATCGTTGACGATCAACTTTATATTCTCTCCGGAGAAAGATTTTTCTTTCTCCAGCTTGTCCGAGAAATTACCGGTCTTGCGCAATTCGGCGGAAGACGGCCCGCTTATCAGGTGAAGCGTTTGCGCCTGCCGCAAGAGCCCGGATACGAATTCGTCTCCGAAAGGCGGCAGGTCTATTATTATGTAATGGTATTTAGAAAACAGCGAACTGAGGATATCGACCACGGTAGCCGCCGATTCGTCTCCGGTACCGGAATAATTCAAACACAAGAAATCCAAGCCTTCCCTGCCTTTCATTATCATAGGAGAGACATCGAAACCGCGGTATTGCCTGTAATCAGACAGGTCAAGCTCGGGATAACAATTCCCTGTCCCGAAAATGGCCGGCATAGCGTGCAGTTTATTCTTATGCCTGACTTCCACCACAAGGATGTTCTTTAAAGTCTCTCTGCGCAGACTGAAGGCCAGGTTGGCGGTGTAAAAAGTCTTGCCGCTGTTGGGGGACAGCCCCATCACCGCGATTATCTCCGTCTCGAAGACTTTTTTTCTCGCCGTCTCCCTGCTTCTCAAACGGCGCGAAAGCGTCCGGCTGAGATCAAGCCCCATACGCGGGATTCTCTCAAGAAGGACATCGAAATTCTCTCTTTTTATTATCACCAGTCTGCTGTCGTTGAAAGCCTCGGCCGTCACTGAATGCGATTCTCCGGTCAAGAGGGAAATAATGCCGAAATACTGCCCGCGGTGCAGGTAATCTATGAAAAGGTTCCTGCCGTGATCATCCCGGAGGTAAGCCGCCACCCTTCCGGAAAGAACACAATAGAAAGCTCCCGGAGGGTCTCCGTAATTATATATGATCGCCCCTTTGGGATAAGCGACGATATCGTATTTCCCCTCGAGCATCCGGTATTCTTCGGGGCTGAATCCGGCGAAAAAGGGAAGGCTTCTCAATATCTCAATACCGAATTCAGGCGTCATTCAGGCAACTCTCCCGTCCTGCAGACACGCGAGAACCACGATGCGCTTTCCCTCGCCCTGCGCTCCTGAGTGGCATAATCCACTTCCACCAGCCCGAAACGAGGAGCGAATCCCTTATCCCACTCGAAATTATCCAGCAGCGACCAATAGAAATAACCTTTAAGATCAACCCCGGCTTTTATCGCGCCCGCGGCGGCTTCAAGATGACTTTTTATGAAACCGGCCCTTTCCCGGTCGTCGACTGTGGCTATCCCGTTCTCCTGTATGAGCACCGGCAACGCGTATTTCCTGAGGCTGAGCAGTATCTCCGACAGCCCGTGCGGATAAATATCCCATCCTAATGAACTCTTGTCCCAGGCATTATCGGAACGCGTCCCCGACAGAAGAGACCGTAGGCCGGGGATTTCCACGCTCACAAGTTGCCGGGTGTAATAATTCAATCCGATATAATCAAGCGTCCCGGCATGAAAAGCGGCGTCCAGGAACATGCGGTTGAACATCATATCACGCAAGAAGACTCCCAGTTGATTCCATATCCCGGGCTTCCAGGGCATAAAATACTGCATATGGTGAGCCACGCTTACCGAAGGCGCCGTATTCTTATAAACCCCGCACCTGTCATGTATTATGCGGTAAGCCAGTTCATGCGCCGAGAGCAGATTACGAGAGACCCGCACAGCTTTAATGAACGAATGCTGCTGGGGAGGCCAGACGCCGGTAAGATAAGAATGGTAGGCGTAAACAAGCGGTTCATTTACGGTCACCCAGTAACGGGCTTTACCCGAAAGAACGCCGGTTATTTTTTCTATATAACGGCAAAAATAGGCCGTATTGGCGCGCTTCAGCCATCCGCCCTTGCGGCTGAACCAGGCCGGGCTGGTAAAATGATAAAGAGTTACCACCGGTTCCAGATCGTTGGCGGCAAGAGCGTCCAGGACGGAAGAATAATGGTCCAGGGCGGATTGCGAAAAATGTCCTTCTTCCGGTTCTACACGGCTCCACTCGATCGAGAAACGGTGGGCGTTATGCCCCAGGGAACGGGCGAGGGCGAAATCTTCCTTATAAAGGGAGAAATGCCGGCAGGCGGCGGAAGACCTATCAAGCCCGCCGCCCGACTGCTCCCATTTCCACCAATCGTTGAAGAAGTTGTCTCCTTCCACCTGATGAGAGGAAGTCGCGGCGCCCCAGAGGAACCCTTCAGGAAAAGTAAACATCTGTCGTTATTATATTTAGCAGCCGGTTGAAAACGGAAGAGAAGTATTCTTATATTATAATATAAACAAAAAAAATCCCAACGTAAAAGTTGGGATTTTTCTCAAGTATAAGCCGATAAAGGTGACAACACAACTTGCTGCCGCACCTTTAACCGGTAGCCCAGCCACCATATTACCCACCTCTTTTGACCGTCTTAGCGGCCTCAACTGAACGTGATGTAACGTAGGTCTGTGGCTTTGCGCCCCCCGGTTTTCCCGAGGTTTACCTTTATCGGCTACAAAAAGTATACCTCATCTCCCCGGTTTTTTCAAGGCAGAGCTTTTTGAATCAAACCGCTTTTATTGCAGCGGGATAGTTTGTTCCGTTTCAACGGTCCCGGCTGAGGAAGTTAAATGCTTCTCCAGGACGGCCCAGGTCTTTGGGCCGACTTTGCCGTCTGCCGCCAACCCGTTGGATTTCTGGAATTCCTCTATAGCCGCTTTCGTCTTTGGTCCCACTTTGCCGTCTATATTGCCGGAATAATACCCCGCGTTCTTAAGCGCGGTCTGGATATCCTGGGCGGAAGGTTTATACGGCCCTGAAGGAGGTAAAGGTTCCAGTACCGGAACGGCCGCCGCGGAAACCGCTTCAGCCGCCTTCTCTCCGGCGACCGGTGTCACGGCGGGAAGCCTGTTTTCCTGTATCGCAATCTTATTATCCAGGGTCTGCCCCCCCAGAGAATCAGCCGACATAGGAGCCTGCATCTCCTCAAGACTCTGCTGTTTTTTATTGCACCCGTTTACGGCCAGAAAAGATACGGCCACCGCTATCACCGCTGTGAAGATCTTAGTTCTGCCCATTGTTCCATCTGCTCCTTTCATGAATAATACTGGAGCCCCCTCACGCAAAATCCGGAGACTCATGTTTCCGGCAAAGCCAAGGCTTCACCGGTACTCGCCGCATATCCGATTCTATACTTACTCCGACGCACTCCCCCGACACCCGCGGGCAGGGAATGAATTTATTTTAACCCTTATTACCGGAAAATCAAATCATATTTAGGGTCCCGCTTCCCGGCGCCCATCTCTACACAGTCCTTCCTGATCCGCCCGCGCACTCTGAAATCAAGGCTGTTTATCATAGGTGGAATAATAATACGGAGTGAAAGCCTGGAACTCGGCGGCGCAGGTATCAACAAGCTTGAAATCCGGAAATATACCCAGAGATATTCTTAAAGAAGATATCTCTTCTTCCTTCTTGCCGGTCAACGAAGCGATCTGTTTATCGCTGAAACCCATTTTTTTCGCTTCCAGAAGCGTATCCTTGTCGAGACCGCTTTCTCTCGTTCTCAAGCGCGTCTCCATCTCGACGATCTCCCGTATATTGTGCAGGAACCAGTTGTCGATCCGGGTCAACTCATGGATCGTTTCGAGTTCCACTCCCGACCGGAAGGCATCCGCCAGCAGAAAAATGCGTTCCGGGGACGCCGTCCTGAGCCCGGCGTAAAGAGATTCCAGTTCCTCTCCCGCGCACCTGCCGAGGCTCTCCAAACCGTATTTCTTTATCTCCAGGGAACGCAGTCCCTTCTGCAGGGCCTCCTTGAAAGTCCTGCCGATGGACATAGTTTCCCCCACCGATTTCATGGAAACCGAAAGCACCGGTTCCGCCGAAGGGAACTTCTCAAAAGTGAATCTCGGTATCTTCACCACGCAATAATCTATGGCCGGCTCGAAACAGGCCGGGGTCTTCAGTGTTATATCGTTGGCGATCTCGTCAAGCGTATATCCGACCGCGAGCCTGGCGGCGATCTTGGCAATGGGAAAACCCGTGGCCTTGGATGCCAGCGCTGAACTCCTGGAAACGCGGGGATTCATCTCTATAACCACCATCCTGCCGTCGGAAGGATTAACCGCGAACTGTATATTGGAGCCGCCGGTCGAAACCCCTATTTCTCGTATACAGGCGATCGCCGCGTCGCGCATACGCTGGTATTCCTTGTCGGTAAGAGTCTGCGCGGGGGCCACAGTTATGCTGTCCCCGGTATGCACTCCCATCGGGTCGAGATTTTCTATCGAACACACGACCACGACATTATCCTTGATATCGCGCATCACCTCCAGCTCATATTCCTTCCAGCCGGAGACCGATTCCTCTATGAGTATCTCGCTGATCATGCTCGATTCCAGCCCGCGCTTGGCCAAAACGCGGAATTCTTCGGCATTGTACGCTACGCTTCCGCCGGTGCCGCCGAGAGTGAAACTGGGCCGGATGATCACCGGAAAACCCACATCCTGCGCCACTCTCAATGCCTGTTGCAGATTATAAGCCTTGTTGCTTTTCGGCAGGTCGAGCCCTATCTTTATCATCGCCTCCTTGAAAAGCCTACGGTCTTCGGCCTTCTTGATGGCCTTGATATCGGCGCCGATCAATTCCACGCGGTATTTCCTGAAGACCCCGCGCGCGTCCAGTTCCACCGCCGTGTTCAAAGCGGTCTGCCCGCCGAGGGTCGGCAGCAGCGCGTCCGGCTTTTCCCGCGCGATGATGCGTTCCACGATCTCCGCGGTGATAGGCTCTATATAAGTCCTGTCGGCGGTATCAGGATCGGTCATAATGGTGGCGGGATTGGAATTGACCAGAACCACCTTGTACCCCTCCTGCCTCAGCACCTTGCAGGCCTGAGTGCCGGAATAATCGAACTCGCACGCCTGGCCGATCACGATCGGGCCGGAACCGATAATAAGTATTTTTTTTATGTCGGTGCGCTTAGGCATTTTTCTTCCCGCGGCATTTGTGTTTCGCTGCCGAATCTACGAAAGAAGCGAAGAGATAGGCGGCGTCGTGCGGCCCAGGAGACGCCTCCGGATGGAACTGGACGGAAAAAACAGGCAGTTTCCTGTGTTTCATCCCCTCATGCGTATCATCGTTGAGATTTATATGAGTGACCTGCAGCTCTTTTTCGTTCAACGATTTCATATCCAAACAAAATCCGTGATTCTGCACGGTAATAGCCACTCTACCGCTGTTCAAATCCTTTACCGGATGATTAGCTCCGTGATGCCCGAACTTTAATTTATAAGTCCTGCCGCCGAAAGCCAGACCGAGCATCTGGTTGCCGAGACAGATGCCGAATATTGGAATACCGGAGGAGGCCAGTTCCTTGACCGTGCCTATAACGTAAGTCACAGCCGCGGGATCGCCCGGACCGTTGGAAAGCATAATGCCGTCCGGTTTCCAGGACAGTATATCCGAGGCGGAGGTAACGGCGGGAAAAACCCTGACCCGGCAGCCGAGCCCGGCAAGAATACGCATGATGTTGTATTTCACACCGCAGTCCAGGACAGCCACTTTATATTTACCATTGTCGTTCCAATCATAGGCTTGCCGGCAGGAGACATCCTTTACAAGATCGATGCCCACAAGGCCGCTCCAGGAACGCGCCTTTTCCAGCAGCGCCGTCACGTCGTCGCATACTGCCCCGGCGGCGATAACGGCTTTAAGCGCTCCGGCCTCCCGTATGCGCAGCGTAAGCGCGCGGGTATCCACTCCCTCCACCGCGGGTATGCCGTGCGCGCAAAGATAATCCGGCAACGAACTCTTAGACCTCCAGTTGCTGGCAATCCTGCTGCATTCTTTAACCACCAGGCCTTCCACGAAAGGCCGGCCGGATTCCGCGTCTTCTTCATTGATGCCGTAATTGCCTATCAAAGGGTAGGTCATGGCCACTATCTGCCCCTTATAGGAAGGATCGGTGATTATCTCCTGATACCCGGACATGCTGGTATTGAAGACAATCTCCCCGCAGCGGACCCCCTGCGCACCGAATGATCTCCCCCGGAATACGCTGCCGTCTTCCAGGACCAAAGCAGCCTGCATGTTTACCTCTTTATTTTTAGAGCGCACTTGATAAAATCGCGGAATATCGGATGGGCCTTGTCGGGCTTCGACTTGAATTCAGGATGGAACTGCACCGCCATGAAGAACGGATGGCCGGGCAACTCCACGATCTCGACAAGATTCTTTTTCGGGTAAATACCGGAGAAGACCATACCTTTCTTCTCCATCAAACGGCGGTATTTATTGTTGAATTCGTATCTATGCCGGTGCCGCTCTTCTATCAGCCTTTTTCTGTAACAACACTGCGCCCGGGTATTAGGCGATATCTGACAGGGATAAGCGCCCAGGCGCATGGTACCGCCCATATCCTCCACGTCTTCCTGTTCCTTTAAAAGGCTGATTACCGGATCCCGGGTATCGGGGGCGAACTCGCTGGAATCAGCGCCCTTGAGACCGCAGATATTCCTGGCGAATTCGATGACCGCGCATTGCATCCCAAGGCAGATGCCGAAGAACGGGAGGCGCTTGGTCCTGGCATATTCGACGCTCTTTATCTTCCCTTCAATGCCGCGGGATCCGAACCCGCCCGGCACCAGAATACCGCAGACATTGCGCAGATAATGTTCCGCCCCTTCTTTATCAATATCCTCGGAATCTATCTTTTCCACTTCCACTCTGCAGTCGTTCGCGATACCGGCGTGCGCCAAAGCCTCGTAAATAGACTTATAGGCGTCCTGCAGGCCGATATATTTGCCGACTACGGCGATCCTGGTCTTGTGGCGCGGGGAAACAGCCTTCTCCACCACGCTTTTCTCCCAATTCTTCAGGGTGGAAGGCCTGGCTCTAATGCCGAAATGTTTCAGTATGAGCCTGTCGAGAGACTGGTCCTTGAATATCAAAGGAAGCTGATAGATCGAATCCACATCCTTGGCCTCGATAACCGCCTCCTGCGGCACGCTGCAGAAAAGCGATATCTTCTCTTTCAATTCCATCGAGAGGCTTTTTTCGCTGCGGCAGATGAGGATGTCCGGCTGTATCCCTATCTCGCGCAGGGTGCCGACACTGTGCTGAGTAGGCTTTGTCTTCATCTCTCCGGCGACCTTTATATAAGGGACCAGGGTGAGATGGGCGTAAAGAACGTTATTCTGTCCGGCGTCCAGCCTGAACTGGCGCACAGCTTCCAGAAAAGGAAGGCTCTCGATGTCTCCGACCGTGCCGCCGATCTCCACCAGCACCACCTGCGCCCTGGAGACGGCCGCCACTTTCTTGATGCGGTCCTTTATCTCGTTGGTAATGTGAGGAATGACCTGGATGGTCCTGCCGAGGTAATCTCCCTTGCGTTCGCGCGAGATCACGGCGTGATATACCTGTCCGGTGGTAACGTTGTTGAATTTGCCGGTCCTGGCGGAAGTGAAGCGTTCGTAATGCCC
>DIEK01000062.1:21671-50904 GCA_002418595.1 Candidatus Omnitrophica bacterium UBA5776
TTCATCGTGCCGGGGTCGACGTTGAGATAGGGGTCGAACTTCATCAAGGCGACACGCAGACCCTGAGATTCCAGTATCTTGCCTATGGAAGCGGCAGCAATCCCCTTGCCGAGGCTGGAAATAACGCCGCCGGTGATGAATATGTATTTACACATGGTTGTTTAAAAAAAAGCGTTTCTGAACCGATAGTCCTCCGGTCCACAAACGCCATTGTTTCAGATATAGTCAATTCCCGTTGAACCATTGGCTTTAATATAGCACATACCGGAAGTATGTCAAACAGATTATTTTCCCGGTTTCCCCGGTTAAAATTATATCTCCCAGAGGTCTCCACCTGATATTTTTTGCAAAAAAACCTTGTAAGAATCGACGGCTTCCTTTAAACCGCGCGAGGATACTCTTACCGCTTTCTCCGCTGTCTCTGCGCAACAAGCGCATCCTCTACAGAAATCTCCCGGAGAACATCTGTCTTTTACGCGCTCGATGAACCCGTCCAGGGCCCTGTTGTCAATAAAGACATCTATCGGCTTTATTAACTTCCTGAGGGACAGGAGTTTCAGAGGGTTTATAAGCCCGGGGCGGAAGAAATATTTAAGAAACCGCGCCGCCTTGTGATGCTGGAAAACAACAATATCTTTGGTCATCGGGAAAAGCTCAAGAAGGTTCCCGTCGTGCCGTTGGGCAAAATAGGCGGAAGAGATCATCAAGATTGCTTCGGTTGAAAGGACCCGATCGACTATCTTAAACGAATGGACCCCGATTCTTTCGTAGAGCGCCGTATCTTCCGGGCGGATCCAGTCTGCTTTGAGAAAATTTGCCGGGTCAATAAGCCGCAGATAACGGCATTGTACTCTGCAATAGTCTATCATAAATCCTCCCGCTGGTTCTTCTTTACGAGAGGCATGCGCGCTTATGACGGAATGATAGAAATGCAACGGACAATCCAGCAGACAATTGTTGTTAACGATAAGTTTCAATCCGCAGCTTAACCGCTTCCGCATCTCCTGCAACGTCTTGAAATCCCGGTTAAGCTCGGTAGGTGAAGGCGTTATTTCGTCGGCACCCCGGTTTTCCCAAAAGAGCGCCTTGCGCACGGTATTTATATGCGCGAATGCGGAAACCGACACCCTCATCTCCGGATGAACACTTTTCACCAGGTCAAGAAGAAAAGGAACGGCGACCGTAACCGTGTCGACCCCGTTATCCGCCAGCCATCCGAGTAATTCCCGCAGCTGCCTGTGCCACGAGGATGTAAACTCTTTATTCCCGAGGCAAGAGGCATTAAGCAGGTAATTAAACCGTATCCCCGCCCCCCGGATAATACGGATATGGCGGNNGACGGCTTTCCTTCTGTCCACGGGAGAGCATAAAAAAGAGGCCCTTCCTCCTCCGACGCTGTCGGAATGCAATTTCCCGTAGAACTCTCCGACGCGTTCTTTATTAATGCGCTCAACAAGTCGGTCGTCCCAATTTGTGGGTATTGAGAACTTCATAATCGGTCTCCGCCTTTTAAAACGATCCTCACGCCTGAACGGTATTCCTCCCCGGGCGTTTTATTCATACCCCGGGGAAGTCAGAAGAAATACCCTCCACGCTTATTTCAAGAATTTAAAATTATTGACCGCAGATAAAACTTCTTCTCTCTCTTTCTCGAGCCTTTCATCGTTGTGAAGAATAGACTCCAGGATTACGACCACGCCGTTCTTGATGAACATAAACGCTTCGTTTCTAGCCCCTTTCAATAACTCTCGTGCTCCGGGAGAGGAAACCCGGGATTTCAACGCGGAACTGCCGGGCGAAGAATGAACTGCCGGAAAATCAAGAACCCATTGTTTCGCAGGCATACCGTTCATCACACAATCCCTTGGAGGGACCGATAGAATGACAACTTCCCCTGTCTCCTTGCGGCTGCCGGCAATGTTTTCTACCATGCTCAAGATCTTTTCCGGTTGATTTCTCGATATATGCATCACTATATAGGGAATTGTGTCGTCCGATTTACGCTTGACATATATTCTGACGCCTTTAACTTCTTCCGACACCGGGCGCTGAAAAACATCCCATCCTTTCGGCCAAATAATGCTCACTCCATATTCATTGTTAACATATCCACCCGGCAGGCTATTGCCTTCGGTAGTCTGCGCCCTCCCGCTCCCTGAACCGGGAGAAGAATCCTCCCCCACCTCTTTTATCTCACTATAAAAATACGGGATGGAAACGCCGTGTGTTTTAACCTTAATATAAGAACCCGTCTTCTCGAGGATCTCCCCCTTGATTACCGAACCGTCTTTCAGCGTAATCGTAGCCGCTGCGCAAGAAGAAGAAAAACACAGCACAAGAACCGCCGTTATCATGTTCTTTTTAATCGCGCTCATTGTAATACCTCTTTCGCAATTTTTACCCCGGCCGTCAACGGCTGATAGAAAATCACTCCTGTAGCTTGCTTTTTATGCCGGCAGGGGTCCGGTTTACGTTTATGGCTTTTCTTCCGTGCCTTTTCAAAAAGAACTCATACAAATAAACCGGGAAGGCCCTAAAATCGATTATTTTGCACACATTAAACAGATGCCGGCTATAGAACGAAAAATAAGCCGATTTCTGAAAGTCCTCCAGTTCTTGGCGGGAAATAGTATCCAATTCAAGCGCTCTCCCGAACTGAGTTCCGTATTCCCTCCAATCCGAACTCAAAAGCCGTAATCCCCCCGTTCCTTCCGCCGCCATATCGGATATCTCGGTGCCGGGAAAAGGGGTAAGAATCGAGAACGACGCGAAATCGGCCTTTAGCTTTAAGGCGAACCTGATGGTGCGGCCTATACTCCGCCTGGTCTCGAACGGATGCCCTATCAGGAAATTCGTGTACACGCGTATCCTATTTTCTTTGGTGCGGGCTACCGCGGCTTCCGCCTGTTCAAGCGTAATATCCTTACGTATCGCGTCCAGAATATCCTGGGACCCGGATTCGATACCGTAATTGATAAGTGTACACCCCGCCTTACGCATCAAAGCGAGAAGTTCTCCATCAACGGCATCAACCCGGGTTTCGCACACCCATTCGACCTTTTTATTAAGCTCCCTCTTTAAAAACTCCTCGCACAATCGTATCGCCCTTTTCCTGTCGATCGTAAACGTTTCATCCTGGAAAAAGATCACGTTGGCGCCGAATAAAGAAATATCCCGCTCTATTTCGTCCGCGACATTACCGACGGAACGGAATCTAACATTTTTGCCGAGAAGACTAAAACAAAACCGGCATTTGTAAGAACATCCCCGTGACGACAATACAGGAAGTGTTCTTTTTCGCCCGAAAAGAGAATTTAAAGAACGATAGGACTCCAGAGAAAATAACTCATGCGCCGGAAAAGCGATCGTATCCAGATCTTCGACCGGCTGCCTGCTCCCGGTTACAATTATTTCACCGCCGCGCCTGTAGGCGATCCCGGGGATGGAGTTGTCCGCTCCGGCAAACCGGGCGATGTTCACAACGGCCTCTTCTCCTTCCCCGATCACCGCCGCGTCAAACGCCGGGAACTCTTTCAATGTCCTTTCCGGAACTGCCGAAACATGAGCTCCCCCCGCAACGGTCAGTATACGCGGATCGACTTTCTTGGCTATCTCCGCGACCCTGCCGGCTTCGTAAATCTGCGAAGTAAAACTCGTAACGCCCACAATATCCGGAGAAAAACCCCGGATCATTGCCTCCAGCTTGCTAAAGGTAACCTTCTCGGCCGGAGCATCGCATACCCGGACGGTGAACCCGGCCCTTTTAAGGCCCGCGGCTATATATCCGACCCCCAAATGAGGGAAGGCCGGAGAATGGCTGATGCGCCAGTTTACATTTTCCCCCGGTGGAGGCACGCATAGAAATATTTTACGCATAATTTTACCACGCAAATGAAACGTTTTAAATAATATGCTGCCGCATAGACCAGGGCAGCCTTACCGTTCACCAGCTTGAAAGCCCGTAAAATATGAGTGGGCCGCATATAAAACCTGAAATATGCGCTCCTCTGAAACCTCTCCAGCTTTTTCAACGGGATATTTTCCAGTTCCAGGGCGGTCCCGAATTGAATACTGTAATCTCTCCAGTCTTCGCTGAGCAGACGCAGGTTCCCTTCTCCCCTGCGCGCCATTTCTAATGTTTTTGTCCCCGGAAACGGCGTGAGAATGGTAAAAGAGGCGAAATCGGGATTCAACGTAAAAGCCAGCTTTATGGTCTGCGCAATGGTCTCGGGGGTGTCATACGGGTTGCCGATAATGAAATTGGTGAAAGTCCTGATATCCGCTTCTTTCGTGTATGCGACGGCTTGATGGATCTGTTCCAAAGTAATTTTTTTATGGCTTCTGTCCAGGATATCCTGGCTGCCGGACTCAATCCCGTAGTTAATAAGACTGCACCCGGCCTGTTTCATCTTCGTAAGGAGGTACCTGTCGACCGCATCCACCCTGGTCTCACATATCCAATCCGCTTTATGAATAAGACCCTGCGCGAGAAATCTGTCGCAGAAACGCAGCGTCCGCGCTCTATCAAGAGTAAATGTCTCATCTTGAAAAAAGAACTGGCGCGTATCAAAAAAATCTATATCTCTGCGCATCTCCTGGATTACATTCTCCACGGAACGCGCGCGCACCGATGACCCCTGCAGACGGAAACAAAAACTGCACTCATAGGGACATCCGCGGCCGGACATGATGGGGAATATCCTGCTCTGGCCGAATAACGAGTTGCCGGCGGTATACTTTTGCAGCGGATAAAGGTCGAACGCCGGAAAGGGCAGCGAATCCAGGTCCCGGATAAATTGCCTGGGAGCGTTTTTCCTGATCTCTCCTCTATCTCTCCATGCAGTTCCGTTCACGCTCCCGAAGTCATTTTCTCCGGCGGCGATACGGGCGGCGATCTCGCAGACAGTCTCTTCACCTTCCCCGTAAACCGCGACATCAAAAGCTGAAAACTGGCGGAGCGTCCCCTCCGGCAAAGCCGAAGCGTGAGCCCCGCCTATCACGGTAATAATACCGGGATCAACTTCTTTGGCGATGCCGGCAACGGCATGGGCCTGAAATATCTGGGCCGTAAAGGAAGTAATCCCTACCATACGCGGAGCGAAATTGCTGAGCCTGCGCGCGAACTCCTGCAGGGAAAGCCTCTCAGCAGGGATATCGCACACCTCGACATCGAACCTCCTGCTCCGCAAAGAAGCGGCAATATATGCCGTCCCTAAATGCATAATGAGTTTAGCGTGTTTTATCTCACGGCGCACGTCAAAACTTACAGGAGGGATTACCAGTAGTATCTTCATGCCTCTTCCTTATAAAAACGGTCCAAACCTGCGGTAAACGCGGCCATCCCTTCCAGGTTCTTGCGGATATCCTGCACACTCCTGATTTTCAGCAAACGGCCCAGGATATATCCGGCCCTCAAATAAAAATCCCTGTAGGCCTTTTTCACCAGACCTCGTAATTCGGTCTTTTCCGCCTTTCCCAGGACAATTATAGGATCAAGAAAAAGAGAAGTCCCTTGCTGGAATACTTCGAAATCGGCGGGACGGGAAAAGGAAATTCTCCCTTCTGCGGAGAGAGAACTAAAGACCTCGCTCCCGGGCAAGGGAAAAAAAACGCTGAATTCGGCGTAATCAAGTTTTAACTTTCTGGCGAACGCGATCGTCTTCTGAATATCTTCCCGCGTTTCGTTGAAATAATTCAGCATAAACTGACCCCTGACCTCCAGGCCGGCCGCCCTGGTCCGGGCGACAACCGCACTGATCCTGTCCACATCTATTTTCTTATGCATAAGGTCAAGGAGCCTTTGAACGCCGGACTCTATGCCGTAATAGACCTGAAAACAACCGGCCCCCTTCATATCCCTGAGCATGTCGTCATCCACCTCATTGATCCCGGCGTAGCAAAGCCATGTAACCTTCAGGTTTTCTTTCCTCATCCGGGCACAGAAATCATAAACCCTTCTTTTGTCGGCGGTAAATGTTTCATCCATGAACATGACGCATCTGACTCCGTGTTTTTTCTTCAGATATCCGATCTCGCTCACAACGCTTGACGCGCCGCGCGCCCGATACTTGTGTCCGAAGACCGCCTGAGAACAAAAACGGCAGAATTGCGGACACCCTCTACTTGTCACGATGGAGGTAACCGGAAGCCTGTCATAACAATGTCCGGCATAGTAATATTCGTGCAGAGGAGGCAAAAGATGCCGCGCGGGAAACGGCAGTTCGTCAAGATCCGCGATGACTTCCCCGGGCCGGCTCTTAATCGCCTCTCCCTCCCCGCGGGAAGCTACCCCGGGGATATCGGAGAAAGGAGCGTGATCCAACGCTCTCCGGATAAGTTCCAAAGACGCGTATTCACCCTCTCCGCATACTACGGCATCTATATCACGGCTTATCCGAAGCAGACTTTCCGGCAGGGCCGAAGGATGCGGTCCCCCGGCGAAAACCGGGGAAGAGGGACACATAGACTTCACGTCGGCCGCTATCTCCAGGACATTCAGGACAGCGGGAGTAGTGCAGGTGATGCCTACGGCAGCCGGACGCATATCACTAAGGGCATCACGCAATAAAGGCCTCCACGGTATCCCTTTCTGCTGCGCGAAATTCAAATCCAGGATCCTCACGCGGATCCCTTCCCTCTCCAGCACAGCGGCTATCCCCGTCACTCCCTGAGGCGGCATGCAGGTGGTGACCCGCAAAGACCTTTTGGAGGACAAGGGAGGAAATATCAACAGAACAGATGCGCTTTTACTCTCAATTGTTCTCATCATTCCGCCTGAAAAGAAGAAGTCTTACTCCGGAAAATGCTGCCTCCCGCTCCCGCTTATAATATTTCAGTAATTCTCCGGTCAATGCGCCGGACCAGGACGCCGTATCTACGGTATCCCACGATGATATAATCAACCATAAGCGTTCATAACGGCGTTTGAATTGCCCGTCCAGCAAACCGGGAGCCGCGCATTCATGCACAAACAATCCGCGTCCGCCCGGTTCATCGATTATTAACCGCGGTATCTCCCTCCGGCCAAAGAGCCATTCGACCAAAAGAGGAGCCGTATCCCGTACCAGGAACGTTTTCTTCGGAAAATCGAACCGCTTGTAATAATAATGTATCGGTAAAACCGCGGTTTCAGTCGCGTGAACAAACACCTCTCCGGGACGCCCCGCCGCCATTATGAAATCCGCCGCCCCCTTGAAATCTTTCCGCAGGTTTACTCCGGGACGTTCCGAAGGCGGCAATACGGTATTATTAGAATAATACAATACCAGCGAGACGGCGCTTATCGATACGATACAGGACAAGATCGCCGCTCTCCATCTCGGCCCGGCCGCTGCTACCGCATAAGCTGCCGGAATATAGAGGAACATCGAGCTGAAAAGCACATATCGGTCGGCATAGAGAACTACACGGCGGGAACAAAGTAATAAAATGGACATCGGGAGAAAAAGGAAAAGCAACAATAAAAGAAACTTTCTTCGGTCAATACCGAATATCCTGAATAGGGAAAAACCGGCCAGCGACAGCATAAGACCGGAACCCGCCGTCCTCAGCCAGCCGGACGAATAATAGCCGGTGGAGAAATTCTGAAGCGTAGAAATAAGATTTCTAAAAGAGACGCTGGATAGAAAAAAGGAAACCTGTCCGGTGCCGCTGGTATAATCGAGCATAAATCCATACTGTTTTACCATAACATATATCCAGGGCAGCAACAACACCGACTGCAGAACGAAAAGGGCAGTTAAAGGCAGAATCTTTGCTTTAAGATTCTCATGATAAATCCCCAGGCATATGACCTGTGTAATAGGCAGGAAGACCGCGGTATGGTTGCTATATACGGCGACAATGTTACAGATCAACACACCCGCGTAATCCCTGAAACGCGGGGAAGTAATGAGCCCGGAGAAAAAGTACATAGATACAACCGAGAAGAAAAAACTCGCTGCATATACCGTCAACTCCTGTGAATAATGCACCTGTATCGGAGAAACGGCGAGAATGAACGCCGCCGTCAACGCTGTTTTCTCTCCGAGAAGGCGGCGGGAAAAAAAGAACAGGGCGGGTATGGATAAAACCCCGAAGAGGACGGAAGAAAGACGCAGGACAGTTTCGTTTTCCCCCAGCTCCTTCCATAAAGAAACAAAAATATTATACAAATAGAACGGCCGGTAAGTGGGTAATGAAATACTCAACGGGAAAGATTCAGGAACATGAATCTCCATCAAAGAAGCCGTCTCGTCAAACTGGAGGCAATAGGTGCCTAGGAATAAGACTCGCAAGACCAAACCGCACAGGATTACCGCTATAAGCGCGGTTTGAGTGGAACATCCGGAAGATCCCGTCCTTTTAGAAGAAAGAAACATATTCACAGCCCTACCGTTCTCTTTAACTGAAGATACTTGCATCAAAAATAACCGAGCGTCCGCGATTCAGCAATGCGCCCAAAGGGCACCTTTCTTCACACGGCACAACCTCGATCCCCATCACTCCCCTTTCCCAGGAATACTCCCAGTCTTCTTCCGAAACCAGCAAAAAAGGAAACCCGTGCTTTAATGGCAGCAGGGCGTTATTCGCTTTATATGCGAGTATAATCGACTTATCGTATACATACCAAAGGGGGAATACCACCGAATGCCCGTCCTTCCCGTGAAATCTCACCGCTGCCGCCCGGATATCCACACCCGTTTCCTCGAGGAGGTCTTTAACCAATACCCCCTCCCATCTGATTTTAAGCCACCCTCCTGTCTGGAAGAGGTAAGTGATATCCTTGATATAATTTTGATCTCGCTTTACGATATTTTCGAATCTATAATAACGCTCCGTATCAACCAATCCGTAAACCCGAACGGTGGAACAAACAATATCGGAATAACGCTCCGCCCCGGAGAAATTCTTCCGCATTTGCCTTTTGGGGGAAAGCAGCGCGCTTTCAAACCTTATCACTACAGACTGCAGAATAACGGGATGCTCCGCATCGGTATGAAACTCCTGCCCGGAATACCCGTCGAATTGATATGGAGGACTCGCCGAAGTGACGGCGTCGGGTAAAGCATCCCCGGATTTGCGGAGCACGAAAAAAAGCAGCAAGAGGAGAAAACCGACGGCTGCTGTAATATATAAGATCCGGTTCGACAAAGGTCGCCTCCTTAAAGGCTCTCCTTTTTCGCTCTTCCGAAAACACCGGAGAGAAATAAAAAAATAACCCAAACCCCTCCGAAGAACAAATTAGGGATAGTGACGGTCCCTTTTATAAGATTCCTGAATATCACCCCGGGCCTTATGTAGAATTTCACCATGGCTTCACGCTGGAATCTCCGGAGCTGCCGGCTGTTCATTGCCAGAGGGGAAAATACCAGTTCCCCCCCGAAATGAGACCAATCCGCCCAGCTTGTGAAACGCTCTGGATACCGACGCGCTAGTTCTCTCCCGTATTCTTCAAAAAATCGCGACCCCGGATAGGGAACCGCTATATTGAATTTCGCTATATCGGTGTTCAACGATTGGGCAAAACGCAGAGTTTCCCGGCACGTCTCCCTGGTCTCTCCGGGCAGGCCGATCATGAAAAGTCCGAAGGTCAGTATCCCGGCCTTGCGCGTGTATTCCACAGCGCGGCGAGCCTCTTCCAGAGTAGTGCCTTTATCCAACGACTGCAGGATCCCGGCATTGCCGACCTCTATTCCGTACATAATGAGCTGCGCTCCGGCGCGTTTCATGCACGCCAGCAATTCGGGAGAGACTTTATCGACCCTGGTTTCCGTGCACCACCTTATCCTTTTATGCAGACCGCGCTTTATCAATAAACGGCAGAATTCTATCCCCGTTTTCTCGTCGTGCGGAAAATATGCGTCGCTGAAGCCGAAATAGCCGACGCCCAGGGAACGGTTAAAATACTCCATTTCATCAAGAACACAGTTGGGATCCCTGTATCTGACTTCCGCATATACCTTATCCTGGGAACAATAATAACATCTGTACGGGCAGCCGCGGGAGGCGAGGACCGGAAACAGCGGCATTTTACTTACCGCTACCATCGGCGTATCGGCGTAATTCTTTATATCGAACAAATGCCACGCCGGAAACGGCAAGGTATCGAGGTCGCCGATAAGCTCCCGGTCCGGCGCATGCGCAACATCTCCCTCCTCGATGTAGCTTATCCCCTTCACGCCACGCAGCGGCTTGCCGTCACGGATATTCCGGCAAAGCTCCAGCATCGTCATTTCGCCCTCGCCGCGGACGACAACATCTGCGGCGCCTCCCGACAACATTTCCTCCGGAAAACAGGTGGCGTGAATATTCCCGGCAACAATAACGCATTCATTATCGCATTCCCGGATCGATGCGGCCATTCGTTTTATATCGGGGACCACCGGAGTCAAAGCGGAGAAACCTACCACACGCGGTCTTTCCTTCCGGACAAGACCTATCACCGCTTCCACGCTGATCTTTGAGGCGAACTGATCGACCACCCTAACTTCAAACCCGTCCTTCTCCAGGACCGCGGCCATATAACCTATCCCCATAGGGGCGATGGGCGCGCAAAACCTTTTATAAGCCCAGTTCTTTTCAACAACGCCGGAATTGGGATTGATCAAGAAGACTTTCATCGGCTGTTATGAATCATACCAGACAGGTTTGTGAAGAGACAACAGCACCTGAAAACCGCGGCGTTTCGCTCTGCCCGTAAACATATTCCGGATATTCAGATACACCCCTTTCATAAAAATAGCTGCGAACCACCAGGATAATCTGCGTCTGTAACGGACGGGAGAAAAGAACCCTTTTAATATTATTGCGCTCGAGCGCAAAAGGATGAATTTCAGGCTGGCCAGGCTGGTCATATCGGCCGTCTCTTTTATTGAATACCTCCCCGTTTCCATAACGGGTTGCAACCAGTCGAACCTGCTAAAGTCCTTTGTCGCCAGCCATCCTTTACGCACCGCCTCCTGGTAAAGCATGGTGCCCGGGACCGGAGTAACGGGATGCATCATCATGAATTCAACCCCTATCGACAACGCGTTGCTTACCATTTCACTTATCGCCTCCCTGCTTTCCCCACGGATACCGGTCAAGAACGTCCCCTGGCGGTGAACCAAAGGGTATTTCTCTTTCAGGATAAAAAAAGCCTCCCGGCAGATGTTATTGCTGTAGCGCTTGTTCATTTTACCGAAGTCGTCCGATTTAACGCGTTCCACGCCGATAAACGCGTTTATCAGCCCGGCTTTTACCATCTTGCGCAGCACGCCGAGCTTTTCATCCCGCACGAGGAAATCCGCACGAAGAAAAGCCCACCAATACAGGTCTTTATACCCCCTGGAAAGAAGCCTTTCGCAGAATTCCTCGGTCCATTTAGGGTCGACGTTGAACGTGGGATCCGCCCAAAGCAGATAACGCCGATTATACTTGTTATACAAAATATCTATCTCTTCCAAAGTCCTTGAAACAGTCTTGCTCCTGTAGCGGGGAGAAACATCCAGCTCTCCCATTTCGGCATCCGTATTCTTATGCTTTCCCCAAAACGTCCAAAGACTGCAAAAAGAACAGCGGTCGATGCAACCCCTGCTGTGTTCTATCGTCGCTCCCTGCGGCCAGAAATAGCCTACAGGGGAATAACTCCCCATAGGCATCAGGTCGTAAGCCGGGAGAGGGAATTCATCCAGATCGTTCTTTAACTGCCGCGCGGGAGTAAACACCGCTCTATCCTCCCTGCGGAACGCTAAACCTTTAACCTGCCCGGCATCCGATCCTTCCCGGAGCGCGCGCAGCAGCTCCACGAATGTCTCTTCGCCTTCGAAACGCACGATATAATCTAAAAAAGGGTGCCGTTTAAGTGAATCCCGCGCCGTCCAGGAAAAAAAATGGCCCCCTGCCACAGTTACGACGGAAGGGAACAACTCTTTCGACAGCCGGAAAAGTTTTACCGCTTCATGATGATAAAGGGCCTCTTCTCCGGCCCCGACCACGTCCGGGCGTATCTCCCGGATCAGCTTAGCCAATGTCTTCCATCCGATCTTCAGCGGCGGACAATCGATAATCTTAACATCCACGTCGGGCAGCTCTTTTTTGATCGAGGCGGCCAAACACGGTAACCCCAACGGCAGCATAAAATTGTCGGATTCATTCACTACGGGCCACAAATAACGGGGAGGCCGAATCAACAACACCTTCATCATCCAATCATCCTCTTCTGTTATGCTCGCCGCTTCCAGATTATCTTCCCACTAATGGTATTGTAATGAACAAACTAACGCTGTCAACATTAAACGCCCCGAACAGCCGCTGCCTACGACAGTACAACTTGCTGAAGTGCCAAACCGGGTAAACGGATAAACCACTTGACCCCATCCCGGCCATGCCTTAGAGTATTATAGATTGGATTAAGACAACCGGCTCTTCCTTCACGGCCGATCCTGCCGGAGGATAAAACGGGAAAGTTTCTTGTCTGCCGCGGGACATTATATATAGACTATAATGTCCGTGAACGCGCCGTTTGAGGTATCGCCTTGCGCCGTCGGCGTTATATATGATAAAATATTTATCCCCAGCAAACCGAATCCATGATCTTACGGAATAAGATACTACTCATATCGTCCCTTTTTCTGCTCTTCATAAGCACGCAGGCCGCTTACGGGAAGCAACGGAACGGACATTGCCGTTTCATAGTATTCGGCGGCATGAAACTGGGGATGTCGGACAGCGGGGATTTCAAGAGGGCCGTGGACAAGATGAAGGAATTCCATCCCGATTTCGTTCTCTTTCTCGGGGATATGATCTCCGCGACCGCGGATGAAGACCCGGAACATCTCTGGAGGGAATTCGACAGGATCGGCAGGAGATTGTCCGCGCCCAAGTATACGGTGTACGGATACTCGTTCCCGCGGAACATCCCTCCCGATAAACAACGGATATTAGACCTGGAAACTTCCTACCTAAAAAGGAACAGGAAGAAATCCTATGCCTTCGTCCATAAAAACAACCTCTTCATCTGCCTCGATACTTATTCACAGTATCCCGCTTCCGGCGGAGACGACTATCAACACACCTTTGTATTCCTCAGCAGGCCTGCCGGGATGAAACAGGAAACCTTCTGGCAGGACACCATTCATCCTCGATTAGCGAAAAAAGTCGACTGTGTATTTGAACTCTCGTCTTCTTTTCCGGAAGTCAAGAATATAGGCGGAGTTCCCCATATAACCTCTTCCTTTTGCCCCCTCAATCAACCGGCCGATCCGGGGAATTTATTTCATTTTCTTCTCGTTGATATAAACGGGCCCTCTATTGAGGTGAAGATAGTGCCGATTGATCCGATCCCGCTCCCGTTGGATAACGGTTTTAATGAAAGAGAACCGAGGACTTTTTATAAAAACGATTTTTACAACGCCCGGTATCTGCTGACCACCCCCATCAGGGAACAACTCCTTCTTCCGCAACAAGTCATCGAAACCATGGAAATCAAGCCCGGAATGCGTATCGCGGACATCGGCGCGGGTAAAGGCTTTTTCACTTTCCGCCTTGCGCGGGCCCTGCATAATACCGGGATGGTATTCGCGACCGAGGTACATCCTGACCTTCTGGAATACATTTCCCGCAGGGCAAAAACGCAGAATCTCGATAATATAACTGCCGTCCTTGTGGGCCGGGACCGGTATGACGAATTTTATAAAAAGCACGAATTCGACATAATACTGCTGTGCGAAGTCTTCAATGATCTGCCGGAAAACGGGGATTATTTCGAGAAACTGGCTCTTTCGCTGAAAAAAGAGACGGGACGGTTGTATATCATTAACTTCAAAAATATTGCTCCTTTTCACAAAGTCGACTTCGGTGATTTCACCGGCGTCATAACTTTCTTGAAAGATGCAGGGGAAGACCACCCTGTTTTCATCAGACTTCATCCGCGCGTGCGGGAATACATCGTCGGAGATGGGACTTTTCCGGCGCCTCCCGGCATAGAAGAACTGCTTTTCGAAGATTGTAACCGCATGCTTCTGGACAAAGACCTTTTCAAAGAACTGCTTAACCACTATTCCCGCAAGTGGGACATCCTCCGCCCCATGGCGATGGCGTATCTTTGCCGTCCCCCGGACCGGGGACTGGTCCGCTGGCTCGCTTTGCGGATGGAAACATGCAAAGACTCTCCCGGCGGCTTTACGGAAACGCAAAAAAGGGAACTGCATACATTAAACAAGGCCGTTCTCTCCCGCCTCTTGGGCCTGGACAAAGTATCTTTTTTCAAAGGAGAAGGGATCGGCGTAATATTCAAAGATAAACAAGCGGTCATCGAGGAGCTCAGCAGAAGCGGTTTCACGTTCGTCCGCGAGCATGATTTTCTTTCCCAGTATTATTTTCTCGAGTTCAAAAAATAGAAAAACATTCCCCGCCGCGGAGCAGAGTTGTCCGCTTCCGCGCGGTTTTGGCGGCCTTGAGCCGCGAATAGGCCGCGGGTTCAACAGAGTTTTTATAACAAAACGCCGCGATATGTTATAATAATGATCATGTTACCCTCTTTCAGGAAATCATATGTGTTGTCTTCAGGAAGCGTTACCGCTCTTTTACTGTTTATTCTCTTTAGTCCCGTCCATGCGGAAAACATACACATTTCGAATATCGTTCTTCTTTCGCATAAACGGGACACCCCGGTACAAAAAGTGCAATTCGATATCGCCTGGAGCAAATCCTGGAGAAACAGCGATAATTTCGACGCGGCATGGGTTTTTATAAAATATTCCGCCGATAACGGGAAGACGTGGGAGCATGGAAACCTGGCCTGCGGCGGTGTAAACCCCGAAGGTTTCGAGAGAGGCGCCGGAACGGCCGTCGAGGTCATCGTCCCCGAAGACACCTGCGGAGCCTTTATTCAGCGTTCCGCACCGGGGAGAGGCGATCTAAATACCCGGAACATCATATTTCCTTTTTTATACCGCGGGAAGGCAACCGAGGACATGCGGTTGAAAATCAGACTCTTCGCCGTAGAAATGATTTATATCCCGGAAGGGGCCTTTTACGCCGGAGACCCCCGCGGCCCCTCAGGCCCGAGAAATTGCTTTTATACTTTCGGCAAGGATAACAACGCGGCATACCGTATCTGTTCGGAACAGCCTATCGGCATAGGCGCGGAACAAGGGAATCTCTATTATAACCGGGACACGGAATTTTCAGGAGACCGGTCGGGGCCTGTACCGGCGGCTTTTCCTAAAGGATACGCCGCTTTCTACCTGATGAAATACGAGGTTACTCAAGGACAATACCGCGACTTCCTAAATACACTGACCGCGCGCCAACAAAGACAACGCTGTCCCGTTACAAAAAACGGTTCATTCATGAACGGCAAAAAAGACGGTCCGCCGCGGCCGGAGTTCCGCAACGGGATACAAAACCGGAACGGGACATATGTATGCAATTTGACAAACGACGCGGTATTCGACGGCCGGGACGACGGAACCGATATCCCGTGCAACTGGGTAAACTGGGCGGACCTGGCGGCTTTTGCAGATTGGGCGGGCCTACGCCCCATGACTGAGCTGGAGTTAGAAAAGGCATGCCGCGGCCCGCGTAAACCGTCTCCGGATGAATATCCCTGGGGAACACCTCCCCCTTCACAGATCCAAGGGATCATTAATATGGGGACGCCTGAAGAACAAATATCGCCTGAAAACGCTGATTGCGCTTACGGAAACCATCAAAATGTACAGGGTCCGGTGAAAAGCGGGTTAAGCGCCGCGGGATACTGGGGAAACACGGAGTTGGCCGGAAATCTTTGGGAACGCGCAGTCACCGTAGGCACCCCTGAGGGAAGGAAATTCGACGGCAGACACGGCAACGGTCAATTAGACAAAGACGGTTTTGCTGATGTACAAAACTGGCCCGGAAAAGAAGAAACGGGTTCTGGTTTCCGTGGAGGATCCTGGCGTTCCGGCAGCTACGAATGCCTTATCGCGGAAAGAAGCGCCGCGGCTCACACCAATACCCACAAACATAACCGTTACATTACCCATGGGATCCGCTGTGCCAGGACGGCACCGGAATAACGACCGGAGTATGAAGACAAGACGTTTTTGCAGCATATTGCTTATCTGTTTCCTCTGGCTCCGGGCGGACAAACAATCTCTCCTCTACGCCGGAGAGAAGAAACCGGAGATCAGGTTTATAGCCATGGGGGCGCTGCGTCTGGGAACCGTCCCGGAAGAACGCTACGATAAAATAATCTCCCTGATACGCCGGAAGAACGCCGACTTTCTCCTGCTTGTAGGAGGAGGTATCGATATGGAAACGGGAAAACCGCCTGCCGGACTCTGGAAGAAGGTGGACAGTTTCACGGAGAAACTCGGTATCCCCGTGTATTGCACATACGGTCCCGCGCTGCGCGGAGATATACCGGCATCCAAAGAACAGACCGAATTGTACGATCGGGAGTTTCTGCGCCGTTTCCCGGGGAAATATTTCTCTTTTGAATATGAAAATAACCTGTTTATCTTTCTCGATACTTCCGACCCCGGTCTCTATGAAAAGAACGCGTCGTTTGACGATAAAACATCACAATATATCTTCCTCAAAAATGCCTTTTCCGGCAGCAACCAGCGCCTCAACATATTTATCGCTGCCACGCATTCACGCTGGAAAGAAGCCAACTCGGGATGGGGAGACGCAGTCCATCCGTTGATTAAAGGAAAAAACGCTTTTGTCTTCGGCGACCGCGCGAGCCGCCTGACGGCTGACCGTATCGAAGAAACAACTTATATCAGCCTCGGCTTTCAGCCCGGGGAGGAAAATATCCTTGACTGCTCGTTCCTTCATTTTCTGACAGTGAGAGCGGGGCCGGACGGCGTGTCGATATATGCCTCTGCCGAAGATGACATCCCTCTTCTGGAAAAGGCACCGGACAACGGACCGGATTACCCGGTCGACCCCCTCTTCACGCTGACATCACCGGACAGAGAAACCATTCTTGAACCCAGAAGGGTAATTGAAACCATGCGGATCAAACCCGGGGCCCGTATACTGGACACCGGTGCCGGGACCGGGTTCTGGACGTTCCGTTTCGCCGAGGCCCTGCACGGGACCGGGACCGTGTTCGCCACGGAAATCCAGCCGGATCTTATCAAGCATATACAAGACAAAGCGGCGGAAAAGAACTATAAAAATGTCGTTCCGGTGCTGGTCGCGCCCGGCCCGGCCGATCCCTTTTACACAAATCGTACTTTCGACATAATTTTTCTATGCGAATTGCTCAATGACATATCCTACCAGGAACCGCTCTTAAAAACCCTCCATTCCTGCCTTGAGAAGAAAACCGGACGTCTCTACGTCATAAATTACAACCCGGAAGCGGAATTTCACCGCGTAGATTTCGGAGATTATAAAAAAATACTCCGCGTTTTCCTGAAAGAAACACCGGAGTTCCCGATCCTCAAAAGAATGAACGCATCCATACGCGGACTGTTGAGAACGCACGCACAGATTGAGATCTCTCCCGGAGTAAAAGAACAGATATTCTCCGATTTCAACGCCATGCTTTCAGACCCCGCGTTATACCGGGAAATAATAGAATATTACTCCTCCCAAAATCCTCCTGCCCGCGCTTTTATCATCTCGAATTTATGCCGGACGGAACAAACCGGACTGGTCAAATGGCTCATCTCACATTTGGAGTCGGAATCTGCGTCTAATCTATCCCCCTGCCGGATTAATGACGCGAAAAAGATACACCTTTTGAATAAAATCCTGCTGTCGGATATTTTCGGATTTGAAAAAACTTCTTTTTTAAGCGGAGAAGATGTAGGGATCGGATATCCGGAGAAAAACGGCATCATAAAACGCATGAAAAAACTCGGTTATTCGTTCGTAAAAGAATACCCCTTTCTTTCTCAGTTCTATTTCCTGGAATTCAAGAGATGACCAAAGACAATCAAACACTCGATGAACTGAAAAACGGCGTCCTGCGGCACCGCACGATCAAGAATGCCCTTCTTTTCAGGGGGGACTGCCAGCAGAGTCTCTTCGCTCTCGCCCGCAAGGCACGGGAGGCCGCCTTCGCCTCCCGCTCCGTGGAGGTCCGCAGCGTGATTGAACTTTCAAATATCTGCCGCCGGAAATGCAAGTTCTGCAATATTCATAATTACGAAAAACACAAGAAGTACCTTATAGACTCTTCACGTTTCATCTCCATAGTGGACCACATTTACAAGAGAGGAAGGCGGGTACTGCTTTTGCAGTCCGGAGAGAACCCTTCCGAAAACTTCATAGACCTTACGGCCGGATATATCCGCCTGGCAAAGCGTAGATATCCCGGATTGAAGATAATTCTTTGTCTAGGAAACCTGGGGCTCCGTCAATACGGCAAACTCCGGTCGGCGGAAGCGGACAGGTACATCTTGAAGTTCGAGACCTCGAACGCTAAACTTTATTCTAAAGTCAAACCCGGGGATACTCTCCTCCGGCGGACCATCTGCATGCGCTACGTGGAAAGGACCGGTTTTTCTCTCGGGACCGGCAATATTGTGGGACTCCCCGGACAATCGTTAAACGATCTCGCGGACGACCTGCTCTTCCTCGGCAAGTTCAAATTGAGCATGGCTTCAGCCTCGGTATTCATCCCGGGAGAGGACAGCGCCTATCGGAATGAGCCGGCCGGGGATCTGGATATAACGCTGAACTATATAAGTTTAATGCGCATAATATATCCCCGCCTGATAATCCCTTCCACCAGCTCGATGGAAAAGCTGAGAAAAGGCGGCCAGTACCTGGGACTGATGGCGGGGGCGAATTCCGTGACTATCCATGACGGCACTCCGGAGGAACTAAAGAACAGTTTCCCCATTTATTCAGTCAACAGAATGACCCCTAATGAACCGCACATAAAAGCCATAGTCGAAAAGGCAGGCCTGACCCTGAGCAAAAAGGAACTGCCCCATGTCTAAAAGAACTTCGTTTTTCTCTCTCCCTGCCGCGGCGGCCGGGATATTTCTATCGTGCGTGGCGAACCCTGCGAGCGCAGGCGGGGATATCCGTTACGAGTACATCACCTTGGAATGCATGTCCCCCGGCTTGTGCAGGGCCCAAAAAGCCGGTCCGTCCCTCTCCGGATTTAAACCGGAATTCCTCATATTCAACGGCCGCCCCCCGGATAAAGACACCCGGAACCCCCGCCGGGCCCTGCCTTCGGAAACAGCTGCTCTCGTAGAAAATAACAGCCTGCCTTTCTATACGGTTGAAAGCGGCCGCGTAGACACTGCACTGCCTCCCCCACCCTGTTTCAATGCCGAACCGCCGATGACACGGATGAATATCATCGTCGCGGACAACACCGACGCTTCGTGCAAGCTGGAGAGCTTCCTGGGATCACCGCGGATCATAATGCTTTTCAGCGATCTCAATGCCAGATCCAGAGAAACGACTTTACCTCGAGGGGAAATCATCCGGGCATTAAAAATACGTCCGGGGATGAAAATCGTCGATGTGGGAGCGGGAAAAGGTTATTTCTCTCTGCGGATGTCCGAAGCCGTAGAGGCGGACGGGAAAATATTTTCTACCGATATCGACCCTGTGGCATTGAAACATTTACGCCGGGAAATACGCTTGAAGAAAACGGACAATATCCTGCCTGTTCTGGTCAAATCCGAAGGATTGGACTCGTTTTACACAGATCATATCTTCGACATAATCTTTATATGCGAAGTGCCTGGGCTCTTATCGGCGCAGAAAAATGAAGAATACTTCACGGATCTCCTTCCGTCTCTCAGAAAAGACACCGGCAGACTTTACGTCATTGAGATTAAAAACATACCTTCCCGCACAGAAACACTGAACAAAGCGGTGTCGTCCTGGGATTACGGTTCGCCTTTTTTCAAGCGCCTGCGGCCGGAAAACAGGAACTTCATGCAAAAACGGAGAAAAGGCGGACTTCCCGAGAAAAATGAACGTGAGATGGCCGAAGATATCAAGAAAATGGCCCGCGACGTCTCCTTCGCGAAAGAAATGCTCGCCTATCTGACGGACGGAGGGAAAACCCCCTTATTCTTTTTCGACATCATCCATGAACGCGAAATCATGCTCATACGGTATCTTCTGCCGCGCCTCTATAAAGACGGCGCCTTCAAAAAAAAATATGCGGTGCTCCCTTTAAAGAACAAACAACAGATCACCGCTCTCAACAAAACGCTCATGATATTGCTGCTTCGGCTCGGGCTGAACGACCTGACCTCAACGGGTAATTCCGGCCGCTCATCACTCAAGAAAATATCGGTCATATCGATGCTTAGCCGCTGCGGATATGAATTGACGAAAGAATACACGTTTCTTCCCGAACACTATTTTCTGGAATTCAAAAGAAAAAGATAGTTATACATAATATGAATACATCCTCTTTTCCATATCAGATATTAGGCTGCTCCCTCGCTCTTCTTTCCGCTTTTTTCTGGGCGCTCGGTTCTATTCTATTCCATGCGATCGGAGAAAAGGCTCCGGCCGCGGGCATGAACCTGATAAAATGCCTGCTGGGGTGCGCCTATATCGGGATACCGCTGCTGATTCTCGGCTTTCGGCGCATGGACACCCATTCCTTTCTGTTCCTGGGATTCAGCGGAATTCTCGGGATAGCGATGGGAGATACCTTCTTTTTTAAAGCGCTAAAAGATATCGGGCCTAAACCCACAATTATCCTGGGGACGCTCGGGCCGGTATTTACGATCATCCTCGCCTGCCTAATATTGCGCGAAAACATATCCTTGCCCGCCTGGCTCGGTATACTCTGCGTCCTGGCCGGAACCAACATTGTAGTCTGGGAATCCAGCCCGGAGGCTCCCGGTAAGAAACAATGGCTGCGGGGGATAATATTCGCGGCGCTCTCCGGGACCTGCACCGCCGCGGCCGTCATACTGGCTAAAATAGGGATCGAGAATACGGATACGCTGCAGGCTACATGGATACGACTCCTCTGGGCCGGCTCGGTTCTTCTAATAGGAGGGACGGCCGCGGGGAAACTCCGTCATTGGGCCTTGCCTTTCAAAAACACAAAAATCCTGCTGCTCACGGGATTTACCGTATTCATAGTCATATTCGGAGGATTCTGGCTTTCTCTTGTTTCTCTCAAGTTTATCGGAGCCTCCATATCCACGATCCTCAACTTCACTACTCCCCTATTCATTCTTCCTCTGGCGGCTGTCTTCCTGAAACAAAAAACGACCCTTCTGGAAACAATAGGGTCGTTGCTCGCTATCACGGGTATTGCGCTGATCTTCTCCTCCCCCGGCTGATATCACGGCCGGCGGTCAATCATTATACGGATTCAGCTCCGCTTCGGAATAAGATTTCTTCGGAAACGGGATATAAGACGGATGAAAAAACTGGTGGCAGGCTTCGTCTGCAAAAAATCGGCCCCGTTCCGTCAGCGAGATTATCCTTTCATCCTCAAAAAGCAACCCGTGCTTCTTCAGGCGTTCGATCTTATTCTTGAACACCTCTTCTGCGTGGACACCGGTGCGGCTGAAGAAATACTTCTTATACACCAGCCTGTTTTTCAGCGGCAATATGATATTCCAGCGGATATTGTCGTCCCGGCTGCGCACCAATCCGCGGTTTAGAGGAAGCTTCCCCCGCCCGATAAGGGAATAATACTCATCGAGATCCTGCGTATTAAGCGCGAAACGGTCTCTTAGACTGCTGAAAGCCGTCAGGCCAAAACCGATCTGGTCGAACAACCCGCAACACTGGTCGCTTGCGTAATGCGAATAATTGTTCTTTGAACGGGTAAACACCCTGGTGAGGTTTTCCTTGTATCCGTTCAGGTTCAGGATGTCGATAGCCGCCTGCTTCATTACCAGGGTTTCCTCGGTGGAAGGGAAAATATCTTTTTCACGGTCGAATAAACTCCGGATGGTGCCCACATTATCACCGTAAGGGATTATCTTCAGACGGTAGTTATGCACCTCATCAACCCCCAAAGAAACAACTTTCTCCATTGTCTTAACCCACTTCTCCACAGTTAACCCCGGATACCCGTAAATAAATTCAATGCAAACCTGGAATCCGGCTTCCTGCGACCGGGCCACGGCAAGCGCGGCATCTTCGGCGGTATGATGCCGGTTCATCTTTTTCAGTATCCCGTCGTCGAAAGACTGCACGCCGATGGTCAAACGGTCCACCCCGTACGAACGGAGAAGTTGAAGCCGCCTGGGGCCGTCCTTATCTATAAGAGTAAGCGGATCGACGTCGTAATTAAACTGTGTACAACGGGAAAAGTCCACCCGCGATGTAAAAGCGGCAAGAAAACGCTCCAGTTGCCCGGGAGAAAGGAACGTTGGAGTTCCGCCTCCCACGAGTATCGAGCGGGCCTGGATCTTCCGCAGGCCCAGCCGGTTCATGTAGATATCCATTTCTTTTTCGAGAGCGCCGAGATAACGGTCCTTTTCTTCCGGCAGATCCCCTATTTTGTTCGGATAATGACAGAACGCGCAATATTTCGCGCAGAAAGGAATATGCACATACAAAACGAACAGATTATCGGCGGGATTAACATATCCCTCGAAGATTTCGTCTTCTCCCGCAGGAGGATACATGGTAATAGGAGGATAATGAACGGTGGGGAAGAAACTATCTTCCAAAGAAATGAACCCCGCTTCGCACAGTTCCCTAAAATCCCGTCTTCTTCGTTCCGCATTACCCAAGCAATCGCAAGAAGTCATATCTGCATACTCCTGTTTGCTGAATATTTAATGGTCCGCCCTTGGATAAGCTGGCTATTATTGCATATATCCCAGGCTTTTCATTTTTACGCCGAAATGTTCCCTGAAATCGGGAAGTATGCGGACCTCCCGCTCCCGCTCCTTTAACCGTTTACGCCAACTAAGTAGTTTTCTCTTTAACAACCGCTCCCGCATTACATCTTCTCCGTAGCGGTTGTTTTTCTCTTCCGGGTCCTTCTCCAGATCGAACAGCTCGTATTTATCCGCCCCTTCATCGTATATCAATTTCCAGCCTTTACCTCTTACGCAATATTTGGCTTTATTGCCGTCAATCCCGAACTCCTCCACGCGAAAATCACCGAGATAGCCGTAAGCGAACTCGCTCCCCCGGCCTCCGGACAGCAAAGGAACAAGACTCCTCCCCTCCATCCAACCCGGTCTGCCGCAGCCGGCGATGTCCAGCACCGTAGGAGCTATATCCAAAGAACTAACCTGGGTTGCCACGACCCTGCCGGAGGGAAGGCTTCCCTTGAACTTTAAGATCAACGGTATCCTCAACGCCTGATCATAGAGAGTGCTGCCGTGGGCAAAATAATACCCGTGCTCTCCGAATTCTTCGCCATGGTCGCTCAAGACCACTATGAGCGTATCGCTGTCAATACCCAATTTCTCGATATGCCTCAGTATAATACCCAGAAAATGGTCGGCGTAAGCGATCTCGGCATCATACTGAGAAACATAGAACTCTTTATCCGTTATTTCATCAATGGCTATGTAGCGCGGGATACCCATACGGCCTTCCGGACGGTAGACGATAGGGACCGTTTCCGACTTCTCCCGTCCTTTCCCGTCCAGAAACATACCTCTGAAAGGCTCAGGAGAAGAATACGGCGCATGAGGGAAATCTATGAAATGGATCCATAAAAAAGACTTCCCGTCTTTATGCTCATCCAGCCAACGCAAGTATTGCCGCATCTGTTCTTCAATGCCGAGATCTCCCGGGATAAGCGTATCAAAATCTTCCGAGAAACCGGGAAGCATTATATCAAACCATGCTCCGCCGGTCCCGGCGGTCGCAAATCCATTTTTTTTTAACACGGCGGGCAATGTCGGCAGTCCGCTTCTAAGCATGGCTCCAAAAGTATATACCGAATGACGATCGGGATAAACGGAAGTAAACAGCGAGGCAAGAGAAATCGGGGTCATGGCGGAAACGCTGACCGCCTGCGAAAAAAATACGCCCTCCCCTGCTAAAGCGTCGATATTGGGCGACGTGTGCCTGGCATATCCGGAGCACCCCAGATGGTCCCAGCGCAATGCATCAAAGCTGACCAGCAGTATGTGAGAAGGCCTTCTTTCGCCGCTGCTGAACAAAAAAAGACCGGCCGCTGCGACACATGCCGAAATAACCGCCGCTGCAGTTATCTTAACCGCCGATTTGCTTATCATCCTGCTCCCTCCAACCGCTTTTACAACGGAGAATTATAGCCTATTATAACGGAATGCTGTAGTGCGCTGTTAAATAAATTCTTTAAACAGCACTGCGGACTACCGGCGCTGACGCTTTGTATTTTATCATAAAAAATGACTTCAAAGGGAGAAAAGGTTTCGTTCTTGTAGGCCGGCAAAACGCGGCGGCGGTCAGAGACGAAGCCCCGCGTACCGCGCGGCACCGGGGCTGTGCGAGCAGCTTAAAAAAACAGGCGCCCGGCTGATATCAGCGGGGCGCCTGCCTAATCCCAACGCCAAACGGTACTATTTACCGAACAACACTTTTTCCGCCTCTTTACGGCAGGCGTCCATTACATAAGGGATAGCGCACACTTTCTCGGCTTCCTCGCTCAGGGACATGAGATCTCTGCGGGATATACTGCTCAGGCTGAAATTGCGCGAACCCGCCATCAGTTGTTGCAGCCCCACCTTGATGCGCTGGCTAAAAGTATATATCCCGACCGCGCCAAGAGGAATGTCCTTCATATCCTTGCCGTATTTCTCGGCGAGCTCCTCATAACAAACGAATATCTCATCCGGCTTGCTGCCGAACTCGGATACCGTGGGAGGCAAATTGCCGCCTTTAATCCACTCCTGGATATTTTTTCCCACGAAACCGGGGATCATCAAAGCACGGCCCATGCAGACCGCCTTGACGTACGGCGCGCCCATGGCAAGCACTTTGAAAACATGGTCCTCCATGGCGAACCCTCCGGCGATGGCGATATCGGGAACGCGCATCTTCTTTTTGCTCATTTTTTCGCAGAACTCATAGGCGAGCGACTGCAGGTAAAAAGTAGGAATACCCCACTCCTGCATCATTTTCCAGGGGCTCATACCGGTGCCGCCGGAAGCTCCGTCTATAGTCAACAGGTCGATCTTTGCCGCGGAACTGAATTTCAGGGCCTGGGCCAACTCCACCATCGAGTAAGCCCCTGTCTTCACGGTTATCCTTTTATAACCCAGATCGCGCAGGCGTTGAATCTCCTTCATAAAACCTTCCTCCGAAACAAACCCAAGCCTGGAATGCCGCTCGAATTCCTTGATCGCCCCGGCCTTAAAGGCCTGCTGTATAGCCGGGACTTCCGGGTCGGGAGTCACGATATAGCCCTTTTTCTTGAGTTGTATCGCGCGCTCCGGGGTTTTTACCTTGATCTCTCCGCCGATACACTTGGCCCCCTGTCCCCATTTAAGCTCGAGCGTCTCCAACTTGTGCTTTTTGCGCATATACTCGGCGACGCCTAACCGTGTGTCCTCGACGTTCATCTGCACAAGTATCTCTCCGTACCCGTCGTGAAAACGCTTATACAACTCTATACGCCTGTCCATATCCGGGGCGTTCACTATCTTGCCTTTGGCGTCCAACTCCAGCTTGGGATCGATACCGCAGACGTTCTCCCCGCAAACGATGGTGATGCCGGAGATCGCCGCCCCCACCGCGAAATGCTCCCAGTTTTTCCTGGCGATCTCGGTGGAACCGAGGGCCCCGGTAAAAATCGGAACGCGCATTTTTACTTTCCGGGCCCATCCGTATTCAGTCGTCGTGTCCACAGCCGGGAATATGGCGGTATCCGGACTTCCGCAGACTCCTTTAGGAAGGCCGTTTGCCCCTTGAGCGTAACCCTGAATGTTCAGATGCGAATAATCCACCGGATATTCTTTATCGCCTCCCGCGGTAATCTCTCCGAAAGGCCCGGGGTAAATTACCTCTCTGCCCCGAAAAGAAGATTTGAACACTTCACAGTTGCCCCGGCAGGAATCAAGACAACGTGAACAGAGGCCGGAACAGCTGACCACGTTTTTGGAACGGTTAAAAGTGCGCGTAGCGTCGTTTCCTCCCGCAGTGCTGAGATTCATATTTATTCTCCCTTTCTCCAGCCCGCTGGTTTGACGTATGCCGCGGCCGGCCAGCAGGGCTAAGAGATGCACACCGGACGCTTATTCTTCAATCGTTTGGGCATAAAAAAAAAGACGCCCGCCTGTATAGCGGACGTCTTTGTCCTTAACAATCAATATACACCCTTACGGATAATTGTCAATCAATTCGGCGCGCCGCATCCCCGGCCCTATCCATGAGCTTCTTTAACTGTTCCGGAACGGGCTGAACCTGTTATCTCCGGGAGAGGGTGCCGGCAACGGCGTCAAGCAGGCCGAAAATCCCTGCGGCTTTTTCTTCATCCAGACTGCCGAGGCCGCAGCTCGGGCTGACGATAAGCCTTTCCCTGACTTTCTCCGCATCCACTCCTTTGCGCCTGAACATCTCCACCCCGGAATCTATCTTTTCCAGCAGGGACTCCGGCGTCTCGGCTCCGGTAAATTCCCTGGTAGGCGCGATACCCCAGCAAAGTATCCCCCCTTTATCGAGGAATGCCGAGATTTCGGACGCGTAAAGCACAATTCTATCCAGAAAATTGAAGGCGTCGAAGCTGATTATATCCACTCCGGCCGCTTCGGTAAGTATGGACCAGTCGGTATTGCCGCAGCAATGAACGCCGGTCAACGCTCCATGCGCCTTTATGTCCGAACACAGTTCGCTCATTACCTCCACCGCCTTCTGCCTGGTAACCGGTGTATAAGCGGAGCCGAAACAACCGAGATACGGTTCATCCACGAAAATAATCGTCTGTTTGCCGAATTCCTTCAGGAAGTCGATCTGCCATTTAGCCTTGCCCGCCAGGCCTTTGACCACGGCCTGCATCATTATTTCGTTATGCAGAAGGGCGGTCCCGTTTTCATCTGCGACCGAGGACGCGAAGGTGAAAGGACCGGTTATATGCCCCTTGAGGAAGTCCGCGCCTTTGGCGCCGTTCCTGCGCAGCCTGTCGCGGTAGGCATAGATCCCGGGGGCAAAATCAGGGGTAATGGCGAAATAAGCGTTGTCGCCTGATATCACCTTTTCGTAAAAAACCTCGAGTTCGCTTTCCGGAGCGGAAACGTCCATATAAACGCTTCCGTCCTTGAGTTTAAGACAAGGGAAATTCTGAAAGAACTGCGCCACCATCCCTTCGCATGCCCCTCTCTTGGGAAGCTGCGGCCAGAACGGCGCTCTCGGAGTGCGGCGAAAAATAAGCTCCAGCGCGGTCTCAGCGTCACGATAAGGCAGACTGCCTATGCCGGTAGCCAAACCTTTAAGAACCGCCGCGTCTCTCATCTCACCCTCCCCCCGCCGAACCCGCGGAACAAACCGCCGTTTCCTGCGCCTCTGGTCTTTTTGTCCCCGGTCACGCTGCCGCAGACAGCGCATCTGTATTCATAAAGGCAGCCGTCGGGCAATACCAACAACAGCCTTTCTCTTACGGGCGTGGAACGCCCGCAGGAAGAGCAGAAAAGCCTGCCGGCATTAAGTTCTCGGAATTGTCCTTCGGGTTCGCGGCCGTTCATCACATTAAACCCGGGATATTCAGACCCGTGATCTCCTTCATTTTCTGCGCCGCCAGGTCATGGGAATGCTTTATCGCGCGGTTATAAACATCCTTTAACGCCTTTTCCAGCCTGACCTTCTCCTCCGCAGGAAGCGTTTCACATCTGACGGTCACCGCCTCTACCTGCTGTGAACCGTTCATGCAAAGACGCACACTGCCGTCCTGGCTTTCGGTGTCGAACACCGTTTTATCAAGGCTCTCCTTAATTTCCCTGGCCTTCTTCTGCATTTCCATTATGGATTTAAGTTTATCGAACATCTCTTCTCCTGTGTGAGCGCCTCGGGATTTAACCGGAGAGGCTTGCCTGTTGTTTTTCCTGCGAAACAGCCGGATCATTTACCCGGGGCGGCCGCAAGCAGCGACTTATACTCCTTGTAAGGGAACTCATTGGTCTGAAGCAAAATCCTTCCCTCCCGGTCTATCAGAGTGTAGGTAGGCACCCCGATCAACCGGTAGGTGTCCGCTACCGTCCCGTAGCCGTCCAGGAAGGAAGGGATGCTTATATGATTACGGCTGAGGAAACGCAAAACTTTCTCTTCGCTCTCCCCCACGTTGATGGGAATGACCTCAATCCCTTCCGCCGACATCTTTTCGTACTTATCATTCAGCATCTTCATCTGCCTGACGCAATACGGGCACCAGGTGGTCCAGAAGAAAAGCAGCACCGGCTTTACACCCCGGAAATAACTCATGGTGACCGTCTTGCCGGAAGTGGCAGTCAGGCTGAAATCTGACGCGCTGTCGAAAGCGAAAAGGCTGCCGGCGCAGAAAAACGATAACACCAGGACAGAGACGGCGAATATCCTTATTATTTTCATATTCTCCTCTTTTTATGCGCCGCTGTTTATCTCCGGGAGGATGACAACGGCGGTCATACTGCGACAGCTCAATTCAATCCTCTTATTATAAAATACACCCCGCCGGCGCACAACAATAAAGCGCAGGCTTTCTGTACAAACTCCAGCCATTTGCCGGACCTGGGCAGCCGGGAAAGGAAATAACCGGATGTCCCGCCGACAACGAACAGCAGGCTCATCCCGTACGAAAAGGTAAGCAGCAACAGCGCGCCGTACAGCACATTCCTGCGCGAAGCGAGATAGACCAGGATGGAACCGAGCACCGGAGTCACGCACGGACTGATCAGCAGCGCCGATCCGCAGCCGAGAAAGAAAGCCCCCAAAACCCCGCCGCGTCCTTTGTCCGTTGGGCGCACTCCGATAAACCGCTTTACAGGCAGTTTCAGGAGACCGGACATGAACACGCCGAAAATGAATATCAATAGTCCGGAGAGGACCGATATCCATGCGGAAGCGGCTAATCTTGCCATAGCCCTGCCGCCCAGCGAAGCCAGCACGCCCAGCAGGGCGTAAATGAAAGCGGTTCCGCCGGCGTAGGAGAAACTCAACAGAAAAGCCCTGCGGCGGGAAACACAGGAAGACGCCCCCACATAACCGATTATGACCGGCAAAAGCGGATATACGCAGGGAGTAAAACTCCAGAGCACCCCGCCGGCAAAAGCTATGACGAAATCAAACGGCGTTCCCGACAGATTCATTTATCCAGGAAAGATATTCTTTCGTCCCGGCGACAACGGGCAAAGCGATGATCTCCGGCACGGAATAACTGTGGCAGGCTCTGACCTCGCCG
>DIEK01000062.1:50910-52210 GCA_002418595.1 Candidatus Omnitrophica bacterium UBA5776
TCTTGGTTTTTATGACCAACAGGCATTCCCGGCAGTTGTTTACGCGCCCCTTCCAGCGGAAGAACGAGGATATCCCGGGTATAACGTTCGCACAGGCGGCCAGTTTTTTCTGCACCAGGCGGCGGGCTATCTTATCCGACTCTTTCTTACTGCAGGCGGTTACGAACACGGTGATATACATGGTCCATTCCCCTCAGGCTGACGGTCCGGCCGCGAGTTTCTTGACCAGTTCGGCGACCCTGCCCCCCAGCCTCAGGCATTCGTCCGCGGCGCGCTCGTCGCAGTTGCCCACGGCAACCGGGCCGTAATGGTCTCCTTTAGGATCGCCGTGTATGATCATACCATGCACGAGCAGAACATGCAAGATATCCAGGATGGTGCTTTCATTGCCTCCTGCGAGATTGCCGCTGGAAGCGAACGCAGCCCCGACTTTGCCGTCGAGCCTGCCGTGCAGCTTCACCGACTCGTCCACCAGCTTCTTTATTTCGGCGGCCATACTCCCGTAATAAACCGGCGACCCTATTATCACGCCGGAATAATCAATCAGTTGATCAACCTCCACGGATCCGGCGTCCCGAACGTCCGTCTCCACGCCGTAGTTACGCGCCCCCTCGGCCACCAGTTCCGCCATACGCCTGGTGGTGCCGCCCCGCGAATGATAAATCACTATTATCTTCTGCATACTCACCTCCCGGATACCGTGGTTTCCTCTATTTTGGCCGACCTTATCCTCCCGTATTGAGAACAAATGTCGAATACCAGTTCCGGATCATCGGTCCCCAGAGAGACGTGCATGCTTGATTCTCCGGGAACACCCGCCTCCCCCTGAAGAGACAACTCTATATCTTCTCCTATACCATCCAGCGCCCGGCGCAGTATATCTTCCGAGACGCACCCTACCCCAAGTATGAATTTCATCCTGAACTTCCTTAGAAGAAACATACGCCTCCTGCTACGACTGTTTAAGAATAATCACGGAAAGCATCCTGCCCGCGAGGTCTCCTTCCCTGCGGTAAGAAAAAAAGTCGCTCCCCAGGCACACGGTGCACAAACCACCGCTCCCATGTATATTTTCAGACCTCACTCCGCAGGCAAGCAACGCCTGTTTATTGAAACCGGAGAGATCGAAAAACGTATCCTCTCCGTCCATAACAACCGACCCGGGAAAGATCTCCCGGAACTCTCCCGAGACCCGGTAACAACATTGTCCTATGCAGGGCCCCAGCCATGCCGAGACCGCTTTCGGCCTGGTGCCGAATCTTTCCCGCATCAAGCGCAGGGTATTGCCGATTATCCCGTC
>DIEK01000126.1 GCA_002418595.1 Candidatus Omnitrophica bacterium UBA5776
AAAGGCTACCAGATATCCCAGTTCGACATGCCCGCGGCCCTGGGCGGTGAAGTGCGTATCGATACGCCGGGCGGGGAGAAGGTCATACGCGTTAAGCGCGTGCATATGGAGGAAGATGCCGGCAAGTTGATGCATGAAGACGACGGCAGTCTGGTGGATCTCAACCGCGCCGGTGTGCCTCTGCTGGAAATAGTGACGGAGCCGGATATCAACTCTCCGGAGGAGGCCTACGCCTATCTGACCAAGCTCAAGAGTATCGTTAAATATCTCGGGGTTTCTGATTGCGATATGGAAAAAGGCTCTTTGCGCTGCGACGCCAATATTTCGCTGCGTCCGAAAGGAGAAGGCAGACTGGGCACCAAGGCCGAGCTTAAGAACATGAATTCGTTCAAGGCGGTCAAGGACGCCTTGTCCTGCGAAATATCCCGTCAGACGGAGATACTGAAGGAAGGCGGCAGTGTGGTTCAGGAGACCCGCTTGTGGGACGCGCGGCAGTCCATGACTTTTTCCATGCGCAGCAAGGAAGAGGCGCACGATTACCGTTATTTCCCGGACCCCGACCTGACGATCTTTTTGATCGGCGATGATGAAATAGCGCGCGCGCGCGCCGCCATACCGGAACTGCCTCAGCAAAAGGCCGAGCGTTTCATCAGAGAGTTCGGCGTTTCCTTCTACGAGGCAGGGATTCTTATCGCCGAGAAAAGCGACGCCGATTTCGCGGAGGAGTGTTTCAGGGCTTTCGATGCCGCAGACAAGAAGCCGGTGGTGAATTTTCTGATAGGCTCTCTTTTGGCAGAGGCTAATTCGCGCGGCTGCGGCCTGCGCGGGCTGGGGATCACTCCTCCCGGGCTCATCGAATTAGTGCTTTTGGTGCAAAAGGACGTTATCTCGAACCTGGTCTCAAAGTCGGTATTGAAGGAGATGATAGATGGTAAGACCACGGCCGGGGAGATCGTCAAGGCGCGGAACCTGGCGCAGATCTCCGACACCTCGGCGCTGGACGGGATAATTACGCGGGTGCTGGCGGAGAACGATAAATCTGTGCAGGATTTCCGCTCCGGAAAGTCCAACGCGGTGATGTTTCTCGTCGGGCAGGTAATGCGGATGTCGTGCGGCAAAGCCAATCCCAAGGTCGTTAAGGAACTCCTGGAACGGAGGCTGGCAAATGCGTAGATCCAGGTATCTTATTATGGCGGCGGCCGTCGCGGGATTGGTGCTTTGGGGCGTTTCTCACGTCCAGTCCGCGGCGGAGAAAAAAAGCAGCGATGAGCTTTACCGTCAGGTGGAATTGTTCTCGGATGCGTTTACGCTCGTGGAGGACGATTACGTGGAGGAGGTATCCCCAAAGAAGCTCATTTACGGGGCGATGAAGGGGATGCTTTCCGCGCTCGATCCCCACAGCCAGTTCCTGGATCCGGACACTTATAATGAGTTGAAGGTCGATACGGAAGGTAAGTTCGGGGGCATAGGCATAGAGATAACGCTCAAGGACGGCCTGCTTACCGTGGTTACGCCTATCGAAGACACTCCGGCATGGAAGGCCGGATTGAAGGCTAACGACAGGATCGTCAAGGTGAACAACGAAATCACGCGCGACCTTTCCCTGACGGAAGCGGTCAAGAAACTGCGCGGCAAGGCCGGAGAAGCGGTGGATATCACCGTGCTGCGCGAGTCGGAGCAGAAACTGCTGGATTTTCATATCGTGCGGGACATCATCAAGATCAAGGATATCAAAGAGGCGTTGATACTGGAGGATGGGATAAGTTATATACGCCTGGTGGAATTCCGCGAGAACACCCCGCAGGATATAGAAGGCGTTCTGAAAAAATTGTCCAATTCCGGTATGAAGGCGCTGATACTGGACCTGCGCAATAACCCCGGCGGGCTGCTGGACGTGGCGGTAAGGGTTGCCGAAAAGTTTCTGCCCAAAGACAAGCTTATAGTTTACACGAAGGGCCGCAAGGAGAACCAGAACATGCAGTTCTTCTCACGTTCCAGACAGCCGTATGACATGCCGATGGTCGTGCTTATAAACGAGGGGTCGGCTTCCGGAAGCGAGATAGTGGCGGCATGCCTGCAGGATTACAAGCGCGCCGTGATAGTCGGTATGAAATCTTTCGGCAAGGGCTCGGTGCAGACGATCATTCCCTTGCCGGACGGTTCCGCGCTCAAACTCACTACCAGCAAATATTTCTCTCCGTTGGGCAGGGAGATACACGGTAAAGGAGTGCCTCCGGATGTCGAGTCCGCGGAAACGCGCGTGCAGGGGCCGAAAACCGGCGCCGACGGGAAAAAGAAGGAGGAGATATTCGAGGAGATGGAGCAGGCGGAACCTGACCACAAGGGAAAAGACGGCAAGGCGTTCGATTATAAATCCGACGGACAATTGATAAGCGCGGTGGATATATTAAAGGCTATAGATATTTACGTTACAACCAAAAACACCAAATGAGAAACAGGTTAAGCAAGCCGGGGATGCGGGGGATAGATCTGCCGAGTAACGCCGCGGAGTCTGCGCGCGGGATCTCAATTATCGTTTTTCTGCTGGCGGTGATCGTCCTTCAGTCATTTGTTATCTTCAGGCTGCTGGCCGTCCGCACGAAAGTACA
>DIEK01000095.1:0-331 GCA_002418595.1 Candidatus Omnitrophica bacterium UBA5776
GCCTTCTTCGCTCCGTCGTCCACTATAAGCCTGCCTTTAGGCCGGGAACCGAAAGCTATCCAGCGCTCCCTGGCCGCCATCCGCCCCTTCGAAGGAAAAAAAATCGTCCCAATGGAACGCGGGTCTTCGACCGCGAGCCTGACCGTGTTCTTTCCCCGCCCGTTGGCTATCACATAAGTTATCCCGGACTTCATGGCGATAGCGGCGGAATCAAGTTTTGTGATCATCCCCCCCACGGAGGAACGATTACCGGTAGGGGCCGCCACTTTCCTGATCTCGGGAGTTATGACGCCCACCTCGCGGATCACGCTTTTCCTGTCCTCCCCGAGAA
>DIEK01000095.1:378-3309 GCA_002418595.1 Candidatus Omnitrophica bacterium UBA5776
TCGCCGAACTTTATCTCATCCACCGCCACGGTATCGTTCTCATTGACCACCGGGACTATCCCGAGCTGTAACAGCTTTTGCAGGGTCGTCTTGGCGTTAAGATAACGCCTGCGCTCCACAAAATCCTCCCAGGTAAGCAGGACCTGCCCGCACAACAATCCGCAGGAAGAAAACGCCTGCCTGTAAATGTTCATCAACTCGTTCTGCCCCACGGCGGCCGCCGCCTGCAAAAGGGAAAGTTCCTTCGGCCTGGAGCGCAGGCCGAGCCTGGACATACCGAACCCGATCGCTCCGGAAGAGACCACTACGACCTCGATCCCGGATTTCACGAGCGAGGCCGCCTGGCGCGCGATGTTCTTTAACGCTCCCGGCGCAGCCCTCCTGCTGCCTTTATCGGCATAAAGCAGGCTGCTGCCTACCTTAACGACTACACGTTTTAAGCTTCCTTCGGATCGCTTCAAGCAACTCCTCCAGCCCCTGCCGGTTCAACGCCGAGATCGGATAAACCTTTTTTTTCACGACGGCACAGAATCTGCGCAGGTTTTCGGCCGACTGCCCGCAATCCATCTTGTTGGCCGCGATCACCTGCGGTTTGCGTCCGACGTTCCGGCTGTATTGTTTTAATTCGCGGTTTATGACCTCGTAATCGCTCAAAGGGTCCCTGCCGTCCGTCCCGGACATATCGATTATATGCACAAGCACTCTGGTCTTCTCAATATGCCGCAGGAACCTGTCTCCCAGTCCTTTTCCGTGAGAGGATCCCTCTATCAAACCCGGGATATCCGCGATGGCGAAAGCTTCTTCACCCTTGCGCACTATGCCCAGGACCGGGGTCTTGGTAGTGAAAGGATACGGCGCCACCTTCGGATGAGCGTGCGAAACGGCCGCGATGAACGTGGATTTACCTGCATTTGGGAAGCCGACAAGCCCGGCGTCGGCCAGGAGCTTAAGGTCAAGAATGAGCTCTTTTTCTTCCCCCGGTATCGGCGGCGTAAGGTCGGCTTTATGCTGGTTCCCGTTGCCGCCGCGTCCGCCTTTAGCCACGATAACGGAATCGCCGTCATAATCAAGGGTGCGTAAAAGGCATCCGGTAGCGGCGTCGGTAATCGTGGTCCCGCAGGGAACGCGGATGACGACAGCCTCGGCGTCGCCGCCTTTCTTGTTCTTGCCGGAGCCGTTGCCTCCGTGCTTACCGTAAAAATGCGGATTATACCGAAAATCAAGCAGGGTATAGAGATTTCTGTCGGCCGTAATTATGATATCGGCGCCCCTGCCCCCGTCGCCGCCGTCGAATATACCGTACCTGGTATATTTATCGGTATAAACGCTGTGGCAGCCTTTTCCCCCGGTTCCGGCCTTAACGTATATCTTGGCGGTGTCGATAAACATATTAACCCCGTGTCGTAAGATACCGAAAAAAATCCCTTCAGCATTTTCGCGCAGGCGAATACCGGGTAAATCCGGCACTCTGCGGAGTAATCTGCTCCAGGGAAAACTTTCTTGGGAACCTAAAACCGGCCTTACGCGACCATTCTTTTAAGCTTTAATCCCGGTTATCTTGAGCCGTGTAAGCTTCTGCCGATGGCCTTTCAGATTATCTGAAGACTTGCGGCGGCGGTACTTATATATAAGCTTCTTATCATCCTTTACCTGCGCCAGCACTTTCGCGCTCACTGCGGCGCCTTTTAAATAAGGCCGGCCGACTTTGACGCCTTCTTTATCAGAGACCAGGAGCACCTTATCTATCGTAACATCGCTGCCTCCGGCAATCTCTATCTTTTCCACTTCGATCACGTCATCCTTGCCGACGGTATACTGCTTCGAACCTACTTCCACTATCGCATACATTTCTTACGCCTCCTTGACACAGTTTACCCGGCCGGCGCCGCGTATTCCTGCAAGCCGCCTGTCCGGGATGGATTTTCCCTTCAGGAACCCTGGTTATATCTTCTTCGCCGTAAATTATTTATTATACAAGGTTTTACGTAAAGGTCAATAATTATATACGCAGCTGTTTCGTCACTTTTGACCGGCTATAACGCTATGAGAACTTTATCTCCTCCACGTGCGCGGCCGGATTGGAGATCAGGTTTATGCGCGTGCGGAACTTGCGTTCTATAAAAGCCAGCGTATTCTTGGATTTCATCATTTCGTCTATTACCGCCGGATTCACGGTTATGTTGACCTCCGCGGCCGGGATCTCCTTCAGGCGTTTCTTCATATCCTTGAAAGCCCTGATGGCCACGGTGACCGCGGATTTGACCCTGCCGCGCCCCTGGCAATAGGGGCAGATCTGGTATGAAAGGGTCTGCACGGTATTATGCACCCTTTCCCTGGTCATTTCCACCAGTCCAAACTTGGATATGCCCAGCAGATCGTATTTGGCCCCGCCATTGCTCAGGGCGTTCTCCAGCGTCTTGAGCACCTCCCTGCGATGGGGCTCTTTCATCATATCGATAAAATCTATAACGATGATCCCCCCCAGGTCGCGCAGTTTAAGCTGGTGAGCCACTTCCAGTGCCGCTTCGCAATTCACCTTGAAAGCGGTATCCTCCTGGTTAAGGTTCTTGTTCTTGAAACCGCCGCTGTTGACGTCGATCACCACCAGCCCTTCCGTAGGCTCGATGATTATATACGCCTTGGAATTAAGATAAACGGTGGGCTCGAACATCTTGTTCACCTGCCGTTCCACGTCCTTGTCGGCGAACAGGTCTATGCCCCTGTAAAACTCTATCTTCCGGCCGGGCGACGACATAAAAGTGCGCATAAATCTCTGCAGGCGAAAGAACTCATTCCTGGAGTCCACTATTATCTTGCTCACTTCATCGTTGAAAGAATCCCTTATGGTGCGGAAGATCAGGTCGTATTCCTCATGGACCAGCGCCGGGGCAGGAGTGGAGGCGATGGCCTGCTCCATCTTGCGCCAGTGCC
>DIEK01000028.1 GCA_002418595.1 Candidatus Omnitrophica bacterium UBA5776
TTATGCGCAGGTCTTCGTCGTAAGCCCTGATCTGCCTGGATTCGACCGCGTGCCTGATACGTTCGGCGGCGAAAAGCGCTCCCGCCTTGTCTGTCTCGGTAAGAATAAGGGAAAACTCCTCCCCGCCGTATCTGCCGAGCAGATCTATCTGGCGGATATTCTCCCTGATAATGGCCGCGGTCTCTTTCAGGATAACATCCCCCACCAGATGCCCGTAATGGTCGTTGTAGAACTTAAAATGGTCGATATCTATCATAAGGAAAGAGAACCGGTAGTTGAAACGCTTCGACCGGAGTATCTCCTCGCGGAAGCGTTCCGCCCAATAGCGGCGGCTGAAGGCGCTGGTCAGTGAATCGGTGACCGCCAGGGTCTGCACCCGTTTGAACAATTCCGCGCGCTTCAGTCCAAGGATGAATTGCTGGCCGAATATCTGGAATTGTTCTTTATCCTCCATCCTCAAGCCATATACTCCGAGGTACCCGAAGATCTTCTCATCGATGGAAAGCGGAAAGAAATACTCCCCTTCCCGGCGCTTTTCGGGTATCTGCTCCTGCCGAAAAAAACCGCAATGCACTTCACCGCCGAAGTATTTAACCGCCTGCTCCCGGAAGACCGCCGCCAGTTTATCTTCTTCAAGAGACTTGCAAACCTCTCCGGTCAGCTCGTAAATGGCCGCGGTCCTGGAGAGTTTTCCCTTCTCTTCCTCAAGGACTGAACGCAGCGCGGCATCCTCCTCGTTAAGCTTCTCCAGCTCGCGGCGCAAAAGCGGCACTTCATCTTGCCGGCGTTTCAACAGCAAACCCAGCAATCTGCGCAGGACCTCTGCATAGACCGCCAGGGACAAAAGAAGCACAAACCAGATCATAGCGCCGCCTCTCACGCAATCACCACCCTGTTCCTGCCGCCGTTCTTGGCCGCATACATCGCCTTATCAGCCTTTATGATCAGCTCATCCTCGTAACCGGCGTCGGTAGGAAAAGCCGAAACCCCTATCGATACCGTCATCTTTTCCTGCTGTTGACGCAGGCTTATCCTGGAAGCCGCGACCACGGAACGCAGTTCTTCGGCAAGACGCGCCCCTTTCTTCTTGTCCGTGTCCGGAAGTATCACGCAGAATTCTTCTCCGCCGAACCTGCTTATCACCGGGCTGAACTCCCCCAGCGAATCGGTCAGCAGCCGGCTCAAGTTCTTGAGAACTATGTCGCCGGCGATGTGACCGAAATTATCGTTATACTGCTTGAAATGGTCGATATCCACCATCAACAGGGAGAAATAACTGTTCTTGCGGCGCACGCTCCTGCGTATCTCCTCCCGCAGACGTTCGATCAGGTAACCTTTGGTATAAAGCCCGGTAAGCCCGTCGTGTATGGCGAATTCCTTGGTACGCTGGAAAAGCATGCTGTTCTCCAGGGCGACCGCGCCTATGCCGCAGATAACGGAAAGGAAACGCAGGTCCTCCTGGGTATAAGCGCCAGGACGCTGGTTGTCCAGCCGCAGTAACCCCAGAAAAGAATCGGCGCTTGCCAGAGGAGCGCTTATCAGGGAACGCACCGGCCTGGAGCCGGCATCCGCGGCCTTTTCCAGGTCGAAACGGAAATCGCTGCGCGTGTCTTCGACCAGCAGGTTGCCGGAATGCCGCATCACCCAGAGATCGAATATGTCGCCCTCCTTGTCCTTGACCACGCTTTTCTTGTCCTCTTTGCGGGTTTTAAAAAGGGTGAGCCTGCGGCTGTAGGGATCGGCTAAATATAAGGAACAGGTGCCCGCCTTCCCGCCGATCAGGTCGAAGACCACTCCGGTAAGATTATGCGCCACCGAATCCAGGCTGAGGTCGTTATTGACCTTCTCGACGATCTCTTTCAGCTCGCCGTAGAGCACAGACCTGGCGCGCGCGGATTCTATTTCCCTCTTCTGCTTGCGGACCGAATCTCCGGCAAGATTAATGCGCTCCTGCAGGCACTCCGCGTCGAAAGATATCTTTCTGAGCCCGGAACTGTAGCGCGCGAAAATCCATACGGTAAAAGAAATGAATCCGAGATAGAATAAAAAGAGGCTGAACGGCGGGACCGCTTTGAGAAAAAAAGCGGGGAGAAGAAATACGGCTCCTGCCGAGGCCGCAAGGAACAGCCTTTGCGGAACGCCGCGCGGTTTTGCCCGGGAAACTTTATCGGGTCTCATCGTGCCTATATTATAGCGCAAAGCGGCGCCGGGAGTCAACAGGCTAAAAAAACAGCCTGTTTTGTTTCTAAACGATGGTTTCTTCGCTCGCTTTATCGAAGAAATGCACCTTGCTCATATCGAAGACGACCTCGATATCCTGGTTGACCTTGGGACGGTCATGCGCCCCTACCCGGGCGATGAAAGTGTGCTTTCCGGTATTAAGATAGAGATAGACCTCCGACCCCATAGGCTCGACCACCTCGCAGTTGACCCTGACGATGTTCTCCGGGGCGGCGTCGGAAGCGAAGAGCTTGTCGTAGATATCCTCGGACCTGATGCCGAAAATGATCTCTTTGCCGGCGTAAGGCGCCAGCTTGGACGTCATCTCATCCACTATCTTGACCTTGACCCTCCCTTCCTCGAAATAAAGACGATTGTCCTCGTTTACTATTTTTCCGTTCATGAAATTCATCGGGGGCATCCCGATAAAGCCGGCGACGAACTTGTTCTTAGGTCTGTCGTAGATAGTCATCGGATCGGCCACCTGCTGGATCACCCC
>DIEK01000104.1 GCA_002418595.1 Candidatus Omnitrophica bacterium UBA5776
GGCGGGCGCAGGCTGGATGATTATCACATGTTGGCCCTGCCCGGGGGTTTTTCTTACGGCGACGACATCGCCGCCGGCAAAGTCCTGGCCAACGAACTGCGCTGTAAGCTTCGTGATAGCGTGGAGAGGTTCATCTCCGCCGGGAAGCTGGTGATCGGCATCTGCAACGGTTTTCAGATACTGGTGAAAAGCGGGCTGCTGCCGGGAAACGCGCAGTGGAAGCAGGAAGCCAGTCTGGTGATCAATGATTCAAGCAAGTTCGAGGCGCGCTGGGTTCATCTGCGGATCCCCGAGTCGGTTTGTGTCTGGACCGAAGGCATAGGGAGGGTGATTTATCTGCCGGTGGCCCACGGGGAGGGGAAGTTCATGGCCGCCGACACGGCGTCTTTGCGCTGCATACTGGACAAAAAACAGGCGGCGGTCACTTACTGCAATGAGGACGGTTCGGCGGCGGTGTATCCCGCCAACCCCAACGGTTCGCAGGCGGACATCGCCGGGATTTGCGACGCCACCGGCAGGATATTCGGATTGATGCCCCATCCGGAGCGGCACGTGCAATCGTCCCAGCATCCGCTGGGAGCGCGCGCGCGCAAGTCCGCAGAGCCGGACGGCATATTAATCTTCAAGAACGGAGTACGCTATGCGCGGAAATTGTTTTGACGATTCACCGAAAGAGTTCTGCGGTCTGTTCGGTATTTTCGGGCATAAACAGGCGCCCTGGCTGACTTATATGGGGCTCTACGCCCTGCAGCACCGGGGCCAGGAGTCCTGCGGCATAGTGACCGCGTCCGACGGCCGTCTTTCTGCGCACAAAGGAATGGGGCTGGTGAGCGACGTTTTTACTCCGGATGTGTTCCATAAATTGAAAGGCAACTGCGCGGTGGGGCACGTGCGTTATTCCACCACCGGTTCCAGCGTGTTGAAGAACGCTCAGCCGCTGCTTATAGATTACGCCAAAGGCACGGTCTGCATCGCCCATAACGGCAACCTGGTGAACTCGCTCGAACTGCGCAGATACCTGGAAAGGCGCGGTTCCATATTCCAGACCACTACGGATTCCGAGATCATCATTCAGCTTATGGCGAGGGCGCAGAGCGGCGATTTCATCGAGAGCCTGGTTTACGCCCTGCGCAGGATAAAAGGGGCGTATTCGTTGCTGTTGATGAACAATGATTCTTTGGTCGGAGTGCGTGATCCGCTCGGTTTCAGGCCGTTGTCCCTCGGGAAAGCCGGCGGCGCCTGGTGCCTGGCCTCTGAAACCTGCGCTTTCGATCTTATCGGAGCGAGGTTCGTGCGCGAACTCGAACCGGGGGAGATCGCCATCATCGATAAAAACGGCTTCCGTTCGGTGCGGCCTTCGCATTTGCATCATACCAAGAAATACGCTTTCTGCACTTTCGAGCACGTTTATTTCTCCAGGCCGGATTCCACGGTTTTTTCCGATAACGTGCATCTGGTCAGGAGAAAGCTCGGTGAGCGCCTCGCTGTGGAATACCCGATCAAGGCCGACCTGGTGATCCCGGTCCCGGATTCCGGGTTTTCGGCCGCCATGGGATACGCCTCCGCTTCCGGCATACCGCTTGAGATGGGGATAATCAGGAACCATTACGTCGGCAGGACGTTCATACAGCCGGCGCAGGACTCCAGGGAGATGGGAGTGAAGGTAAAATTCAACCTGCTCAAGACCGTCCTGCGCGGCAAGAAGGTTGTCATAGTCGATGATTCCATCGTCAGGGGGACCACTTCCCGGATCCGCGTGCGCAACCTGCGCCAGGTCGGAGTCAAGGAGGTGCATATGATGATATCCTGCCCTCCGCACAAATTTCCCTGTTTCTACGGCATAGATTTCAACCGCCCCAGCGAATTGATAGCCAATAAATACCAGTCGCTGGACCAGGTGCGTAAATACCTTGAAGTGGATACCCTCGGTTATTTGAGTCTCTCCGGCATGCTGGGGTGTTTGAGGAATCCTCCGGGTTATTACTGTACCGCCTGCTGGAGCGGTAAGTATCCTTTACCGGTGGAAAAGATGGCCGGTAAATTAGCCATCGAAAGGCACTGCTGCGGGCAGGGCGGCGTTTAATCCCTCGCCCAGAAAGCCCCGGCTTGAAGCCTGGAGAGATTGATTAAGGAGAGAACCGGTTTATGAAAAAAGTAACTTATAAGCAGGCGGGCGTGGATATAGACAAGGCGTCGGTTTTCAAGGGAAAAATAAAAACGCTGGTGAGGCGCTCTTTCCGGCCGGAGGTCATCGCCGACATCGGCGGTTTCGGCAGTCTTTTCCGCATCGGCAAGGACAAATTCCGCGAGCCGGTGCTGGTTTCTTCAGCCGACGGCGTGGGCACAAAATTGAAGATCGCCGTGCTTGCCGGCAGGCACGCCACCGTGGGCATCGACTTGGTGGCGATGAACGTCAACGACATCCTTTGCACCGGCGCCGAACCGTTGTTCTTCCTTGATTACATCGCTTACAGCAGCCTGGAGCCGGAGACGCTTTACGATATAGTGAAGGGTATCAATGAAGGGTGCGTGCAGTCCGGTTGTTCTTTGATCGGAGGCGAGACCGCGCAGATGCCCGGTATATACCGCTGCGGCGAGTACGACCTGGCAGGTTTCTGCGTAGGCGTGGCTGAAAGGGACAAGCTGATCGACGGGAGCGCGATAAGGGCCGGGGACGCGGTCATCGGCCTGGAGTCGAGCGGCCTCCATTCCAACGGTTATTCTCTGGTGCGCAAGGTGCTTTCTCTTCAGGAGCAGAAGAGAATGCACGCGGAACTTCTGAAACCCACGCGTATCTATGTCAAACCGGTGCTGGCTTTGTTGAACGACGCCTCATTCAATCCCAGGGCCAAGAACGCCGGCAGGCCGGTCCACGGCATCGCCAATATTACCGGCGGGGCTTTTT
>DIEK01000076.1 GCA_002418595.1 Candidatus Omnitrophica bacterium UBA5776
GACAACACATGAGCGGTCCCGCCGTTCTCTTCTACCACCATACGCAAAGATTCTCTCAGATACGCCAGGCGCCCGGGAGAGAGCGGCGCGCGCGCCGGCCTCCTATGCCGCCCGGAACGCGGATCGACACCTCCTATATTCTTGACTATATAAGGATTAACCAGTTCTCCTCCGTTGGCAAAGACCGCCATCATACGCGCCACCTGAAGAGGAGTAACCAGCAAATCGCCCTGGCCTATGGAAAAATTAACGCTGTCCCCCTCGAACCATCTCTTGAGCTTGTATATCCTCTTCCAGAGCGGATCAGGGACCAGCCCGGACGCTTCATAAGGAAGTTCCACCCCGCACGGCCTGCCGTAACCGAACTTGAGAGCGTAATCATGCATAGTCTGCCCGCCGATAAGGATGCCAATATTATAGAAATATATGTTGCAGGAATGCTCTATGGCGTGTTTCAAGTCCTGCGGCCCGTGCACGGACGAACAATCGAACTCCTCCTTTCCCAGTTTCAGGCTTCCCCCGCATTCGATGATAGTGGAATAATCCGCCTTCCCGGTCTCCAGGGCGGCGGCCGCGGTGACCGGTTTGAACACTGAACCGGGAGCGTAAATTCCGCTTATGGATCTATTGACGAAAACTCCGTCCTTGTCCTGCATTAAAGAACGCAGGACTTCTTTATCCTCCGCTATAAAAGACTCCGGGGCGAAAGCGGGACTGCTGGCCATGGCAAGTATTTCTCCGCTTTGCGGATCAAGGACCACGACGGCCCCTTTTCTCCCCGCAAGCGCCTCTTCCACTATACGCTGTATGCCGGCGTCCAGCGTCACTTGTATATCCCTTCCGTTCTCGGGCGCCTTGAAACCGAGCACCCTTACCACCCTGCCTCGGTGGTCCACCTCAACGGAAACGCCGCCGTCCGAAGGCCGCAGGTAATAATCGTATTTCTCCTCCAGACCGGAATAACCCACGGTATCTCTTTCCGTATATCCGTATTCCTCCAGCTTGGAAAGACGCCAATAATCTATATTGTTAAGATACCCGAGAACATGGGCCGCCAGTTTGCCTCCGGGATAAGAACGGACAGGGCGCGCCTGCACCATTACTCCGGGGATCTCGGTCTTAAGCTCTTCCACGGCGATAGCCTGCTGGAGAGTTATGTCGCGGCAAACCGCGACCGGGATAAAAGGCGCGACAACTCCTTTGTTGAAACTGGAACGCAGTTCTTTTACGGGGATACGCAAAACCGGAGATATTCTACGCAGCACATTCTCCATCTGCGTGTTCTTCTGCGGCAGGACCATTACATCGTAGGAAAGGACGTTGCCGGCGAGTACCGCCCCATTACGGTCCAGAATGGAACCGCGCGCCCCCGGCTGCGGGATAAGCTTTATACAATTCTTCCTGCTAAGCTCGATGAATCTACTCCCCCTAAAAAGCTGCATTCCGGCAAGGAAGAATAAAAGCACCGCGAACCCGCAGAAGAATACACCCCTAAGGAAAGTGAAACGTTTTACGCCCGACATTTTTACCCCGGAATTACTTTCTTTCTTTGCCGGCCGGTTCCCCCCCCGGCCGCGGTTCCCTTCAATAAAGATGACCGCTTCACTATCCCGCGCATGAGCTCCTTCAGTTTATCCGCGGGGTATCTGTCGAAAAACACCGCCGCGCACAACGCCGTAAGCAACGACTCCAGGAAAGATATCTTTATGAAAATATACAATCTCACCGAAGCGCAGCCGGACAGCGCGCCCCATAACCTGACGGCAAGATCATTCAGCCCGACCACGCAGAAAACCAGCAAGAAGCGCAGCCACCATTTATCCAATGAAATCCGTCTTGATACCGCCTGGGCAGCCAACGCCCATAAAGGAAAGATGAAAGCGTAAGACAGGCCGCAGTAAGGAATGGCGAGGTAATCCTTGACCACGCCGGCGAAGGCCGAGTACGCCGGCACCCAGCCGCGGCGAAAAAGAACGGCGCTCATCAAAGCGGTCATAAAAAGCAGGTCCGGCTTGACGCCGAACAATTTCACCCCCCCGGCCGCTCCCGCCTGAAGGACCGCGCATAACAGGATCACTCCGAAATACGCCGGCTTAGCCGCGCGGTTCATTGCTTTATCACCAGGACTTCTTCTATGCCTTCCAGGTCGGCGGCAGGTGAGATGAGCGCGTATTTACCCAGACCGGAGAACTCCGTATCGGTCTTGACGACCGTCCCGATTAGGAGCCCTTTCGGCGACAATTCGGTCAAACCTGATGAAACTATCACATCGTTCTCGCGAATGTCCGCGGCGGGCGGCAGGTATTTCATCAAGAGATTCCTCCCCAATGTCCCGGTCACCAGCCCTTCCAGGCGGCTGCGCTGCACAAAAGCCGAGATGCTGAAGTTATGGTCGTTGGCCAGTATCACTTTGGAGAACGCGGCGGACGTCTCCGCGACCCTGCCGACAAGCCCCAGACGGTTCACTACTATACAACCCGGCCTTACCCCGGAAGACGAACCCTTATTTATCAGCACAATTGAAGACCAGTTATCCGGCCTTCTTCCGGTTACCGCCGCGGCCACGGTATTCCACTCGCTCTTGTTCTTGATATCCAGCAGGTCACGCAGGCGTTTATTTTCAAGAGCTATTTCGCCGGCAGTATTAAGTTTAGCCCGCAAGACGTCGTTCTCCGCTTTGATCCTCTTCAGGCCGGCGGCGTTACGATGAAAAAAGATAAAGGCGCCGAATTCCCCGCCTACGGCTTCGAATACGGCAGTGAAAGGATTGATACCGGAAAGCAAAAGATTGCTGAACAACGGACGCAAGCAGAACGATACTAATACGGCGGATATAAAACAAACGGCGAGAATTAACCTGTGTTTCCCGATTCTGAACACGACCTTTTATTGGTTGTGCAGGTCCGACTTTATGGGAACGGTGACCTTCTTGAGGTACTTGATCTCGTTCAACACCTTGCCGGTGCCGCTGACCACGGCGGTCAAAGGGTCCTCCGCGATCAATACCGGAAGCCCGGTCTCCTCGGAAAGAAGCTTATCGATGCCTCTCAACAGCGACCCGCCTCCGGCGATAACGATGCCGTGTTCTATAAGATCGGAAGCAAGTTCGGGAGGGGTCCTTTCCAGAGTTATTTTGGTGGTCTCCAGTATCGAACGAATAGGCTCCAGCAAG
>DIEK01000006.1 GCA_002418595.1 Candidatus Omnitrophica bacterium UBA5776
GGGCCGCGCAGGCGCTGGAAAAGGAGTAACGAAGACCAGGGTCCCTTCAGACGGGAAGAACATCCGGCAGCGGGGCATAGGGAACGCGGTAGTTTCGTTAAGCCGTGGGAACGAGAAAAACGGCCTGTTTCCGGCAAACGTCCTTTCAGGCCGGCGCGTAGAGAAACAGACGTTCCGGTCCGCGATGATAAGCGGGGTAAGTCCTGGAGTAAGCCCGCCGGACCCCGGCGGAGTAGTGAAAGGGCGAAGACCGTAAAGCCGGGAGTTTCACGGCAAAGATCTTTTTCCCGGGAAAGGCACGCAGCGAAACCGTAAAAAAGGCGTAGTCCGTGCGCTGTTCAATAAGTTATTTAAACAGCGCACAGAGCAATCGAGAGCCGAAAATCGAGATTTGAATAGTCGCAGACAGTTATTGCTTATGAAGCTGAAACTGAATGTCTATCCGGTCATACCGGATATGGAAGAGAAGATCGTGGAAATAGTCAACAAGGCGGTGGAGAACCGCGCCAAGCTGGTGGAGATAGCCTACGGCGAGGCCGCCGACCACGTCAAGAAACGCATTCTTAACTGTCTTAACAGAAAAGATGTAAGATCTCTTTATTCCCGGCTGGAAAAGACCGATAAAGGCTGGGGCAGAATATATCTGCATTTCCGCTGGTAGCAACCCTTTCCATACGAAGCCCCGGCATTTACCTTGTGATCCCCATAAGGATATAAAAACGGGGAGATTTTTGTTGTTTTCTATAGGACATTTGTTATAATTATAGCTGTTAAAACTTTAGGACAGATGTCCTATAGGAAAAGAGAGCGAGCATGTTTGCCGACGGGAACCGTAAAATAGCGAAGATAATGAGCGCGGCCGGTATTTCCCGCTCAGAGCTTGCCAGGCGCCTGGGGGTTAGTTATAAGACCGTTTACCGCTGGCTGGACAAGGGCGTCAGGCCTCATCCGGCCCAACTTCGTGAAATAGATCGTATCTTTCGCGAGTTCGTTGACCTTCCCGGCGAACTTTATTCCGTCAAAAAAAAGTTTTCCCGTTTTTTACGCGCTTTGAGGAACGATGACCGATTGAAGAACAGTTTTATAATTGAGAACGTTTATCATTCCGGGGCCCTGTCCGGCAGCCGGATGTCACGGGAAGACCTGCGCTGCATTTTTACCGGCAATAAACCGCGCGCCAGGGAATTGAAAGAGATACTTGAGAGCTTGAATATGCTGAACGCCGCGCGTTTCACGCTGGAGAATTCCCGTCCTGGTTTCCGGGCCGGGCGCGGTTATCTGATGAAACTACATGAGATCCTCACCTATAATTTCCCCAGTCATATGCCGGGGCGGTTCAGACCTCCCGGAGCTGCGGAGCCCGAGTTCCAGCTTCGTCTTAATCGGCTCTTGAAAATATTGAGCGCGGTTCCGGTGGACCCTGTCAGAGAGTCGGCCCGCTGCTACGCGGAAATGGTGTCTTTGCGCCCATTCTGCGGCGCCAACGGTAGAGCGGCGCGCATGCTGATGGATACCCGTTTGCTTTCCTGCGGACTTCCGCCGGCGATCATTACGTTTGAATCCAGGGACGTTTTTTTTGAACTGGTCGAGCGGGCTTCCGGCGGAGACGTGGAAGGTTTGGCCCGATTCATCAGCGAGCGAGCGGCCTCAACGCCCGGCCTTTTTCCTCAAGAGGATTGAAAAGCGTCCGGGTTCCGCGCGGTTTTCCGCTTCCGGGATGACCGGTTCGAGAAAATTCATTTGCCTGCCTGTGTTTAGGTGTTATACTAAAAACTCAAGATATGAAGGAGCATGCTCATAACGGGGTCCGGCTTGTCGTTATACCTCGACGGCGCGAAAATCCCGCCCTTAAGGGCGGGAATAGTAAAGGTGTTGCTCANNATATCAGAACCATGAGCAAACCACAGCCTAAAGTCTATGGCGCGTCGGTTTGATCGCCGGAGGGTGTTATAAATGGTCGGGCCGCCATTCCGTTTTGCCGGGACGGCGTTTTTTTGTTTTTAGCTTGCGACACGTATTGGAAGGCGCGAGGAGGGTAAACGCATGAAACGGATACTTCTTTTTATAATCCCGCTTTTGATAATCGCTTCGCTGGTATTTACCGTTTTCGGGATAATGCAGATACGTTTTACCGAGGACAAGCTTATGGACGACCTGCGCCGGAAAGCCAGGACCGTGGCTGAAAGCGTTGAGCTTTCCGCGAAGTTCATCCTGCAGAACCGGGACATGGCGCTCGCAGGCCGGCTGGTGGAGAGTTTTCAAAAAAGAGACCGTCTGCAGGGGTGCGTCATTTATGACAGCGAAGGCAGGGTGCTGGCAGTGACCAGGCGTATCAGGGAATGGCCGGATAGGGAAGACAATAATCTCAAAGATATTCTCGCCGCCGGTACCGCGCGCGGCAATCTGAAGACTTACGGAGAATATACCGCTTACAGTTATATCCAGCCGGTCATTAGTGATGACGGTATCTCTCTGGGGTTCGTGGAAGTCGTTTACGACACGTCTTATCTTTTGACTACCTTGACCGAGATGTGGCGCGGCGTGAGCCTGACCTTGATCATCCTTCTTTCGTTGATCGCCTTTTCGGCATTTCTGATCCAGAGGCAGATTTATATAATACCGCTGCGCCAGCTGACGCAGTGGTTCAGGTATTTCCAGAGAGGGGATATAGATAAACTGCGTCCTTTCGAGGATAAGGGGGAGTTCGGCCGCCTGGTCAGTGAGGTAGAACAGGTGGCTTTAAGTCTGCGCGTGGCGAGGAAAGTGGTCTCCGAAGAAGCCCAGGTGAGGGTGAGGAATGATGAGTTGTGGACGGAGAAAAAACTGCGTGATTTCGTGCAGGCCAAACTGGGTGAAAACGCTTTGTTCGTGGTCTCCAACAGGGAACCGTTTATGCACGTGGCCGAGGGAGACAACTCTTTGATCCGTTGCCTGCGTCCGGCAAGCGGCGTGGTCACCGCTATCGACCCTATCCTGCGGGCCTGCGGCGGGACCTGGGTCGCACACGGCAGCGGCAATGCCGACCGGCAGTTCGTAAATTCGCGCAATAAACTCGGAGTCCCTCCGGAAGACAACAGGTACATACTTAAAAGGGTCTGGCTCTCCAAAGAGGAGGAAGAGGGATATTATTACGGGTTTTCCAACGAAGGGCTCTGGCCGCTTTGTCATATTACTCATACCCGCCCCATTTTCAGGGAGACCGATTGGCAAGAGTATTGTAAGGTCAACCGGAAATTCGCCGATGCCGTGCTGGAAGAGTTGCCGGAAGGGGAGTCTTTTGTCTTCATCCAGGATTATCATTTCACCATGCTGCCGGCATATATAAAGGAGAAACGCCCGGACGTTACCATAGCGTTGTTCTGGCATATCCCCTGGCCCAACCCCGAAGCCTTCGCGATCTGTCCTTTTCAGCAGGAGATATTGAACGGCCTGCTGGCCTGCGACCTCATAGGATTCCATCTGCAGTATCACTGCAATAATTTCCTGGACACAGCGAACCGTTTGATAGAATCCCGGGTGGACACAGAGAAGTTCAGCGTGGTCCGCGGCAACAAGGAAACGATGGTGCGCGCTTTTCCGATCAGCGTGGGGAAGTTCAAGGAGTCGGAGCGCGGCAAATACAGGGAGGCGGGCGCCAAGATCAGGAAAGAGTTCGACCTCTCAGGAAAAATAACGGCCGTTGGCGTGGATAGGATAGATTATACCAAGGGGCTGGTGGAAAGGATACTGGCGATAGACCGGTTTCTGGAGAAGAACCCGGAGTATCTGAATAAGTTCGTTTTCATACAGTTGGCGGCTCCCAGCAGGACGCATATAAAAAGGTACCATGAGCTTATGGGAGAGATAGACGAACTCGTAGAGAAGAAGAATTGGAAATATTCCAACGGCGAATGGAAACCGATCATTTACCTGAAAAGACATTTTTCCCCGGAAGAGATACAGCCTTATTATGAGATCGCCGATCTATGCGTGGTCAGTTCCCTTCATGACGGGATGAATCTGGTAGCGAAGGAATACGTCTCTTCGAAGGCGGATGGTGAAGGTGTGCTGGTCTTGAGTTGTTTTACCGGAGCGGCGAGGGAATTGACCGACGCGGTGCTGGTGAATCCGTATTCCATAGAAGAGTTCGCCGACGCCATTAAGCTGGCGGTAGAAATGCCGGTAGAAGAAAGATTGCGCAGGATGAACAATATGCGCAAGGTAGTGGCGGAGAATAATATTTACCGCTGGGCCGGCAGTATTATCGGAGACCTGGCGGCAATCTAGAAGCCGGTTGTCCCTTAACCCGCATGTATTTAAAAATCAAGCGGCAATTTGCCTTAAAGGACAGGTTGGATGCAGCGTCTTGACTTACAAGAAAACCGGCTGCGCGCGCGGCTGAAACGGGGCGGTCTT
>DIEK01000071.1:0-6713 GCA_002418595.1 Candidatus Omnitrophica bacterium UBA5776
GTTTCAATATGCCTTTGGCGGAGTAATAATCTATGACCGGAGCCGATTCACTGTTGTAAACCTCCACCCTGCGCCTGATGGTCTCTTCCTTGTCATCGGCCCGCTGGTAAAGAGCGGCGGAACAGGCGTCGCAGACCATTTCTTTTTTCGGCGGCATATTAGTGGAGTGATAATTGGCCCCGCATTTACTGCATACCAGCCTGCCGGAAAGCCTTTGCACGATCACCTCTTCGCTGGTGTCGAGGTAAACGGCCATATCTATATCCAGTCCGGGAGCGGAAAGTATTCCATCCAGCGTCTTGGCCTGGGCGGTATTGCGGGGGTAACCGTCGAGAATAAAACCGCTTCTGACGTCTTTCTGCTCGAAGCGCCCGATGAGCATCCTGGTCACCAGTTCATCCGGAACCAGCAGACCCTTGTCCATATAGGATTTCGCTTCGCGCCCGAGTCCCGTTCCCTCTGTTACGTTCTTACGCAGCAGGTCCCCGGTGGAGATATGCGGCACGCCAAGGCGTTCCGCGAGTCTTTTAGACTGTGTTCCTTTGCCCGCGCCCGGAGGGCCCAAGAGGACGATATTCATTTATCTTCTTCCTTTTATGCGGCCGCCTTTGATGAAGCCGTCGTAATGATGCATTATCAAATGCGACTCGATCTGTTTGACCGTATCCAGCATTACCCCCACGATAATCAGGATACCGGTGCCGCCGAAAAATGAGGCCACAAGATAAGGGACCTTTAACCAGGCCATTATCAAATCGGGAAAAATGGCGATTACGGCAATGAAGGTCGCCCCGGCGAAAGTGATACGCAGCAGCACGTATTCGAGAAATTGCACCGTGGCTGTGCCCGGACGTATGCCGGGGATGAAGCCACCGTATTTCTTCATGTTCTCCGCCAAATCTGCGGAATTGAAAACGATCGTGTTGTAGAAAAAACAGAAAAACATTATCAGTAGAGCATAGATAACCGTGTAAAGGACCTGCCCCCTCATAAGGCCGTTGGCCATCCTCTGAAAAGCCGGGTTCTGGATGAACGACGCCAGAGTGGCCGGAAAAAGTATTATTGATTGCGCGAAGATAATGGCGATGACGCCGGACATATCGACCTTCAACGGTATGTACGTGCTCTGCCCGCCGTATATCTTCCTGCCGACGACCCTTCTGGCGTATTGAACCGGTATGCGGCGCTGCCCCTGCGTGACGAGTATGACCGCGAATACTACGATGACCAGAAGCGCCGCCATAATGAGCAGCGTAAAAGGTTGTATCTGACGGCGCGACGGCGAAAAAGGCGACAGAAGAACGAAGAGCTGCTGCATCGCGGTAGGAATACGCGAGATTATGCCGGCGGTGATGACCAGGGATATCCCGTTTCCTATACCGCGCTCCTGTATCTGCTCCCCCAGCCACATAATAAAGATGGTACCGGTAGTGAGGGTGAGAATAGTCAATATCCTGAATCCCCAGCCCGGATGCATCACGATCCTGGCGAGTTCCTGCGGGGCGTCGGCCGAGCCGCCTATATTCTCCAGCCAAAGAGAGATAAAATAAGACTGTATAATCGCAAGCAGGACCGTGCCGTAGCGCGTCATCTGGTTGATCTTCTCGTATCCCGCCTTGCCTTCCTTGGCGAGTTTTTCCAAAGCCGGGATTACCGCCGTCAAAAGCTGTAATATAATGGAAGAGGATATATAAGGCATGATCCCGAGCGCGAAAATGGTGAGTTTCTCCATAGCGCCGCCGGAAAACATGTTTATTATGCCAAAGAGCGTCCCGCCCTGGGTCTTGGCCATCGAATTAAAGAAGGCGGAGAGCGCGGCGGCGTCTATCCCGGGCGTGGGGACGTAACATCCGATGCGGTAAACGGCCAGCAACATACAAGTAACGATCAAACGTCTTTTAAGGTCGGGTATCTTGAACGCGTTGCCCAACGCCTTAAACATCTTCTATGATCTCCGCTTTTGAACCGGCCTTCTCTATCTTCTCCACGGCCTGTTTTGAAAAAGCGTGCGCCCTGATGGTGACGGCCTTCTTCACGTCCCCCTCGGACAGGACCTTGACCGGGAACGCGGCCTTCTTTATCAACCCTTTCTCTGCCATTACCTCGGGAGTTATCGTTTTGTCGTCAAGCTTGAAAATCATTCCCAGGCTGACTATCTGCACTTTTGAAGGCCTGCGGCTGTTGAACCCGCGCTTGGGCATACGCCTGATCATCGGCGTCTGTCCGCCTTCGAAACCGGGATAAAAATCGCGCCCGGCCCGGGAAGTCTGCCCCTTGCTGCCGCGGGTGGAAGTCTTTCCGTGCCCGGAACCCGACCCTCTGCCGAGCAGTTTCTTGGGTTTATGCGCGCCTTCCGGGACCGTCAGATTATACAGTCCGAAGCCGGAACGCTTTTCCTGATTCGTCGCAGTATTGGTAGTAGCCATCTTATGCCTTTAGTTGTTTTAGCCCCGAGACGGTGGCTTTTATAACATTGACCGGATTGTTGCTTTTCAGCGATTTAGTGAGGATATCCTTTATTCCGGCGGACTCGCAGACCGCTCTGACCGGACCGGACGCGATTACGCCGGTTCCCTCGGAAGCCGGTTTCATGAGGACCTTGGCCGCCCCGAACTCCCCGGTAACTTCATGCGTGATTGTACTGCCCGCCATGGGAACGCTCACCAGCGACTTCTTGGCCTTGGCGAGGGCTTTGCGAATACTGTCCGCCACCTCATTGGCCTTGCCCATCGCAAAACCGACCTTGCCTTTGGTATCGCCTACCACGACCAGGGCGCTGAAGGCCATCTTCTTGCCGCCTTTGGTGACCTTGGTTACCCGGTTTATGGTAATTACTTTTTCTACGAGTTCCGGCTGATTTTCAATATTGAGTTCACGCATTTAGAATTCCAATCCCCCTTTTCTCAGGCTCTCTGCGAAAGCCTTGACGCGGCCGTGATAAAGATAACCGGCGCGGTCGAACACTATGCTGGAAATACCCTTGCTTTTCGCGCGCGCGGCGAACGCCTCGCCGAGCTGCGCCGCGGCCTTGATATTCCCGGCCTGGGACAGCTGGACCTTAAGCTGTTTGTCGAGCGTCGAAAGCGAAAAGACTGTCCGTTTGGCGGTGTCGTCGACGGCCTGGGCCGAAAAATTATTCAAACTGCGGTGCACGACGACGCGCGGTTTATCGGCGGTACCGGTTATTTTGACTGTGATACGCTTGTGCCTCTTTATCCTGCGCAGTTCGTTCTTGTTTTTCATTTTATAGAAAGACTCCCGTTATTTACTGCCCGCCTGGGCTTTTCCCATCTTCTTTTTCACGTGTTCGCCGACGTAACGGATGCCTTTGCCTTTATACGGCTCCGGCGGGTATATCGCCCTGATCTCCGAAGAAATCTTTCCGACCTTCTCTTTGTCGATCCCCTTCACCACCAGAATGGTGGGCTTCGGAGTTTCAATCTTTATGCCTTCCGGAATGGCGACGCTGACCGGATGGGAGAAGCCCAGATTCATATTCAGCGTGCTTCCCTGCACCTGCGCCTTGAACCCCACGCCGATGATCTCCATTTCCTTGGAATAACCTTCCGTCACGCCTTTTATGTTGTTGACCAGCAAAGCCCGGTAAAGGCCGTGCAATGACCTCTCCGGTTTGGTATCATTCTGCCTCTTGACGAGCAGTTGTTCCTCCTTCTGCTCGACCGTTATGGTCCCGCACAGCTTCAACTCCAGGCTGCCTTTGGGCCCGGTGACCTTGACGGAACGGTCCTTGATCTCGACCTTCACATCCTTGGGTACGGCTATCGCTTTTCTTCCTATTCTCGACATGTTATATTCCGTGGTTTTCCGGTTATGCTGCGGTTGACTGAATTACCAAATATATCCTACTACTTCTCCGCCTATCCCCTTCTCCCGGGCCTGGTTGTTCGTCATCAACCCCTTGGAAGTGGAAATGATTGCTATGCCCTTGCCCCTCAAAACCTGGGGGATGTCCTTCGCCCCGACGTAAGTTTTCTTGCCGGGAGTGGAAATGCGGGAAATGTTCTTTATCGCCGGCAGGCCGTGCTCGTATTTCAGATAAACGCGCAGGACTCCCTGCTTGTTGTCCTCGATCACCTTGAACTCTTCAATATACTGTTCCGCCTTGAGTATCTCAAATATACTCTTCAGCATATTGGAAGCGGGGACATCCACCTTATCCTTACCTGTCATTAACGCGTTACGCACTATCGTAAACGCATCGGCTATCAAATCGGTTCTCGACATTTTCTCTCCTTAAATTGCCAAACCAAGCCTCACCAGCTGGCTTTTTTTACTCCGGGAATCAATCCGCGCCAGGCAAGCTCCCTGAAACAGATGCGGCAGAGCTCGAACCGCTTAAGGAACCCTCCCGACCTGCCGCAAATATTGCAGCGGTTATATTTTCTCGAGGAAAACTTCGGGGTGCGTTTCCATCTGGCTATCTGTGAATTTTTCGCCATTTGCTCCTATGCTCCTTCTTTGGTCGACGTCTTGAACGGCATCCCGAAGAATTTAAGCAGCGCTTTCGACTGCTCGCGGGAAGCCGAACCTTTTATCACGAAAGTTATGTCCATCCCCTGGGCCCTGGTGATCCTGTCCGCATCAATCTCGGGGAAAATGTTCTGTTCGGTGAGCCCTAAGGTATAATTACCCGCCGCGTCGAAAGAAGTATCCCGGACACCGCGGAAATCCCGGATACGCGGCATGGCTATGTTTATCAGCCTGTCCAGGAACTCGTACATTTTATGCTTGCGCAAAGTCACCACGCAGCCGACCGGCTGTTTCTGCCTGACCTTAAAATTGGAAATGGCCTTTTTGGCCCTGCGCATGACCGGTCTCTGGCCGGTTATGACCGCCATCTCATCCATAGCCTTCTCCAGTATTTTCACATCCTGCGTCGCCTCCCCCACTCCCATATTCACCACGATCTTTTCCAGACGCGGCACGGCGTTCGGGTTTTTAAGCGAAAACTGCTTCATCATTTCCGGGACGATAGACTTCCTGTATTCCTCAAGCATGCGTGGTATCATATTATATGGCCTCTTTACAGCGTTTACAGATCCTTGTTTTGCTGCCGTCCTTCAAGACGCTGAATCCCACCTTAACCGGNNCGGTTGCAGTTTTTGCAGACTACGAGCACGTTGGCGCAGGACATGGGTTTCTCGACCTCGATTATCCCGCCCTTCTGGTCCTGTTTAGTCTGGCGCATATGTTTCTTTTTTTTGTTGACCCCCTCCACGACGACCTGCGCGCTCTCGGCAAGGTATTCGAGGACTTTCCCCCTCTTGCCCCTGTCTTTGCCCTTAATAACTTCCACATGATCGTTTTTCTTTATTTTATACATGGTCAGATTACCTCTGGCGCAAGCGAGATTATTTTTGTGAAATTCCTGTCCCTGAGCTCCCTGGCCACCGGTCCGAAAACGCGCGTGCCGCGGGGATTCGACGCCGCGTCTATAAAAACTATGGCGTTGCGGTCGAAACGCAGGATAGAGCCGTTCTCGCGCCTGATCGCGTTCTTCGTCCTCACCACTACCGCTTTCGCCACTTCGCCTTTTTTGATGACCGCGTTAGGCGCAGATTCCTTGACGTTGACGTTTATGGTGTCTCCCACCTCGGCGGACAGCTTACCCTTGCGTCCGAGAACGCCGATCATAGAAGCCTTCTTGGCGCCGGTATTGTCGGCTACGTCAAGAATCGATCTTATCTGTATCATTTTTCTTTCCCTTTTTTACGGTTTCGCCGTGAAACCNNGCACTTCTGAAGCACGGCCACGACTCTGAAATGCTTATCCTTTGATAAAGGCCTGGTTTCCGCGATGCTTACGGTATCTCCCGTCTTCGCGGAATTGTTCTCGTCATGAGCCTTGTATTTCTTGTAAGTCTTGATTATGCGGTTGTATTTTTTGTGCTTGTATGTCCTCAGCACCTTGACGATAACCGTCTTCTGCATCTTGTCGCTTACGATTACACCGATCAGTTCTTTTCCTTTACCCATTTTTTTTCTCTTCCTTCTCCCGGCAGACAGTCCGGATAAGAGCCAACTCATACCTTATGGCGGAGAACATATGGGGTTTCTCCACCCTGCCTCCGTAACGCTGCTGGTTCAGCTTGAAAAGCTCTTCCTTAAGGGTTTTCTCCCTCTGTGAGAGGTCCTGCGACGTTAAATTGCGAAGCTCTTTTATCTTCATGACCGCGCTTTCTTCTAATGAAGCTTCCCCGATGTTCCTTTATCGGACAGCCTGTCTTGATTAGTGCGTCCTGGTGACGAACTTTGTCTTTACGGGCAGCTTGTAGGCCGCCAGGCGGAAACACTGCCGTGCGTACTCTTCGGGAACACCNNCCGAGCTCAAACAGTATCTTTCCCCTCTTAACCAGGCACATCCAATGGTCGATATCGCCCTTGCCTTTTCCCATGCGGATCTCGGCCGGTTTCTTGGTGACGGACTGGTCGGTAAAAACCCTGATCCACAATTTTCCGCCCTTATTCAATTTACGCGCCAGCAGAACTCGCACGGATTCTATCTGCGTGTTCTTTACCGTGCCGTTATCAAGGCTCTTCAAGCCGTATTCTCCGAAAGCAAGGCTCGAGCCCCGGACGGCAATACCTCTGCGGTTACCGCACTGCAAATTCCGATATTTCACCCTCTTTGGCATCATTACCATGTCTATATACCCCTGACGGCCTTAAGCCTGCTGCTGCTGCTGCTGCTGC
>DIEK01000071.1:6770-10539 GCA_002418595.1 Candidatus Omnitrophica bacterium UBA5776
TGCCGCGTTTAGGCAGCAGCGTAGATATATCAAGTATGTCTCCCTTATATATCCAAACCTTCACTCCTATCAGCCCGTAAGTGGTCAACGCCTCGGCAAAACCGTAATCTATGTCCGCCCGCATGGTCTGCAGCGGGATCTTACCCTGTTTATAGCTTTCTGTCCTGGCGATCTCCGCCCCGTTAAGGCGGCCGGAACAAATAACCCTGATACCCTTGGCCCCCGCGGACATGGAGTTCTCTATCGATCTCTTGACCGCCCTGCGAAAGGCTATTCGTTTCTCCAACTGCTGGGCGATGTTTTGCGCGACAAGCTGGGAGTCTAAAGCGGGATTCTGCACTTCCTCTATATCTATGGATATCTCCTTCTTCAGGATCCCGTTTACGTCCTGGCGCAGTTTCTCTATATCGGCCCCGTGTCTGCCGATAATGATGCCCGGCCTGGCGGAATAAATGCGGATCTTGGTCTTTTCGGTAAGCCTCTCTATGACCACCCGCGATATGGCGGCGTGCTTGAATTTCTCCAGTATGTACTTGCGCACCCGGAAATCGTCGGCGATAAAACGCGCGTACTCCCTGGGTTTGGCGAACCATCTGCTCTGCCATGTCTTTATATAACCGATTCGTAAAAGTGTCGGATGAACCTTCTGTCCCATGAAATTATTCTCCCGGTTTCAGATCAAGCTCTATGCGTATGTGCGAAGTCCTCTTAAGGATGGGTTCGGCCCTTCCGAACGCCGCCGCCTTGAACCTCTTCCACATCGGCCCGCAGTTACATTCGGCGCCGGAGATGTAGAGCTGAGAAGCGTTGAACCCCTTAATCTTGGCATTGGCTACCGCAGACCTGAGTATTTTTATAAGATATTCGTTGGCTCTTTTGTTCACCGTCAAAAGAATGCTCTCCGCTTCGGATACGCTCCTGAACTTGATCAGCGCCAGCGTCTGCCTCACTTTGCGCGGGGTGAGCCTTAAGTATCTTCCTTCTGCCTTCGCTATCATCTTTATTCTGTCCTTCCTGATGCCTCTATCTATAAATACGGAACTGCGGCGGCGGCCTTAGGTCTTCTCCACCGCTTTTTTGGCCTTTACGCCGCCGTGCTTCTTGAAGGTCCGGCTCGGCGCGAACTCGCCCATTTTATGCCCGACCATATTCTCGGTGACGAACACCGGAATGTGCCTGTGCCCGTCGTAAACGGCGAACGTGAAGCCGACGAACTCCGGCAAAACCGTGGATTTGCGGGACCAGGTCTTGATAGCCTGCCTCTGTCCGGCGCGCCTGGCTCTGTCGACTTTTTTGACCAGACTTTCCTCTACATACGGACCCTTCTTAAGCGAACGCGGCATTTTTATTTCCTTCTCTTAACGATGAATTTATTGGAATATCTTCCCGGTTTTCTGGTTTTGTACCCCTTGGTCGGTTTTCCCCAGGGAGTCACCGGATGAGGATTTCCCTGTCCGGATTTTCCTTCGCCGCCGCCGTGCGGATGGTCGTGCGGATTCATTACCACGCCCCTGACCGTGGGCTTTACGCCCATCCATCTCGTGCGGCCGGCCTTGCCGATGACTACGGTATCATGCTCCACGTTGCTCAACTGACCGATGGAGGCGCGGCATTCCATGCTGAACATGCGGATCTCGCCGGACGGCATCTTGATCAGGACCGAATCGCCTTCCTTGGCGGTTATCTGCGCGCAGGTCCCGGCGCTGCGGACGATCTGCCCGCCTTTGCCCCTGCTCAATTCTATATTGTGGATCATGGTCCCCGAAGGTATATCCTTCAGGCGCAGGCAATTCCCCGGTTTGGCCTCGGCCGCCGTTTCCCCTGCCGATATCACGGTATCGCCCTTCTGCAATCCCAGAGGAGCGAGGATATAGCGCTTATTCTTGTCGGGATACTCGACCAGCGCAAGCCTGGCGGTGCGGTTCGGATCATATTCTATTCCCAGCACTGTGGCCGGGACGTCCAGGATGTCCCTTTTGAAATCCACCCGACGGTACATCCTTTTATGCCCGCCGCCCACATGCCTGACCGTCACCCTGCCGGAGTTGTTGCGGCCGCCGCTTTTTTTCAAGGGGGATAAAAGAGACCTCTGCGGACCTTCCCGGGATATATCGCTGAAATCGTGTCCGGTCATCCATCTGCGCGAAGGTGTCGTCGGTTTATATATTTTAGTGCCCATTCATCGTCCTCGTATTATGACTCTCTGCCGTATCAAACAGCTTCCAGTTTCTGTCCCTGTTTTAAAGTGACTACCGCTTTCTTGGTGTCGGAAGTCCGGCCTTCCTGGCGCCGCACCCTCTTGATCTTTCCCTTGTAAACGAAAGTGTTGACGCCGGCGACCTTGACTTTATAGATCTCCTCCACCGCCCGCTTGACCTGAAGTTTATTGGCGTTTATATCCACCAATAACAAATATTTATTCTGCGGCCCCAAACGCGTTGACTTCTCTGTGCCGAGTATGGATTTTACGACTTGATGTGAGATCATTTGTTGAACCTCTCAAGCAATAAGGTTAAAGCTCCTCTGGTGCAGACTATCGTCTTGTGCGACAAAAGCTCGTAAGCATTGGTGTCTCCGGCCCTGGAAACCCGCAGGCCCGCTATGTTGCCCGCGGCCCTGGCCATGTTGCCGTCCACTTTATCCAGCAGAAGAAGGCATCGGTTATCCGGGGTTTTCCGGGACTGTTTCATCCCGAGCGCGGAAAGGATGGAAACCACCTCTCTGGTCTTGCCGGCCGGGGCCTTTATATCATCAAGCACTTTCACGGCGTTCTCCGAGACTTTTACGGAAAAAGCCTCTTTCAAGGCGCCGCGCTTGATCTTTGCAGGCAGAGAATACGAAAAATCCCTGGGATGCGGACCGAAAACCACGCCGCCGTGGTACCACAAAGGATTACGGCTGGAACCGACCCTGGCGCGCCCGGTGCCTTTCTGTTTCCACGGTTTGCGTCCGCCGCCGGAAACCTCGCCGCGGGTCTTCGTGGAAGCTAGCCCCTTGCGCTGTCCTGCGCGCAGGTTGACGATGGCTTGATAAATCAAAGAAGTATTTATTTTATCACTGATTACCTCTTTGTCAAGCTTTATGCTGTCTACCTCTTTGCCTTTTGCGTCTAAAACCGGTAATGTTATCATTTTCTCGACGGAATAATGTTTCTTGTTGTTTTAGCTTTTCTTAGCCTTCTTCTTTGCGCTGCGTATAAGCACCAGCCCGTTCTTGGGCCCGGGAACGGCGCCTGTGACGAGGATGAGATTGCTTTCCGCGTCGATTGCCGCCACCTTCAGGTTCTGCACGGTAACACGCGCGTTGCCCATATGCCCGGGAAGATGATGCCCTTTAAAAACCCTGCCGGGAGTGGTGGAAGAGCCGATCGAACCGGCGCGCCTTCGGGAAGTCGAGCCGTGTGTCATCGGGCCGCCCTTCCAATGCCATCTCTTCATGCCGCCCTGGAACCCTTTACCGATACTGACTCCGGTAACGTCGACGAAATCGCCTTCCTTGAAGCAATCCGCCTTGATCTGGTCTCCGGCCTTGAATTCGATCCCTGCGTCGCGCGGTATCTCCCTGATATATCTATGCGCCTCAATTCCGGCCTTTTTGAAAACCCCGAGCAAAGGCTTGCTGCTCTTGGATCCCTTGCATTTCCCGAAAGCCACCTGAAGACTCTTATCTTTAACGCAGAGCACCGGACAGGGACCGGCCTCGACTGCCGTGACCGTGATCCTCGCGCCGTCGGCGTTGAATATCTGAGTCATTCCTATTTTTCTGCCTA
>DIEK01000085.1 GCA_002418595.1 Candidatus Omnitrophica bacterium UBA5776
AACCTCCGGAGTAAATCCGGAGGTTTAAAGCTGTCCCGTGTTGTCGCCCGCCGCACCGCACAATATCAATATTGTCAATTACTTATCAAAATGGCTATCCGCTGCGGTAAAGGCGGTTTTATCTATCTTGGTGAGCCGCCAATCGACAATTAAAATAACAACCAAATCCTATGTTAGCACTTATTTTCTGCGCCCTACTAGCGAAAGCTTCTCCATATATTTATCAATATTTTTTTCTTCGCCAAAAAGATCTACCCTAATAGATTTAATAAGAGATTTTAATAGCCTATCGTGTTCAATACCCCACTCTTGAGACCATCGGGGAAATTTATCCTTAGCGCCTTGGCGTACAAAACTGTGAAATTCCATTAAGTCTTTTACCACTTGAGGGCTAGCAATAACCAATAAAAAATTGATGGATTCTGATAGTTTCTCTTGCGCTTTATCATTGTTGTTATCAGTAGCGACGTCACTTAATGATTTAAGAAAAGGCTTATAGTATTCCTCTTTTAGTCTCCTGTCTTCTGTTTTTAGTTGAAGTCTCTTTGTGAAATAAAAAGATAGGGATACTGTTATCACCGATGCAAATAACCCAATTGAAGCTACTATAATTGGCTTCACTTGCTTTCCTTCCTTAGTCAAACATTGTTCGCCTGAGCGTCCGCCTCGCCGTTTTGCAGCAGGCGAGACCTCGTCAAAATCATAGATTTTGACGGGTCAAGATTGGCTGAAAAATTGTGTTTCAAATCTCCTCGATTGCATCTCTTACCCATTGATAAAATCTTGTGGTCACTTTAACCATCTCATCCGCGTCGGATTTATTAACGCTGCGGCATTCGTATTGGACAAGGTTTTTGCGGGCGATAATTTTGCGCAACTGCTTTGATTTCTCCTCGGCACCTTCAAGCGGCAATCCAGCTACCAGGTCGCAAACATCAAAGTGGTCTTGCGAAATCGAACGCACACCCTTTCCATAGACGCAAACCGCATCTGCAGATGAAATCGCACATTGAACAGCCAAGGTTGCTGCCGCATTCCAGTTTGAAGCATTAAATGCGGCTAACATCTGCTCATAATTATCAGCAGCCTTCTTTAAATATTCTGAAGCCGCCGACCTATCCTCTTGCCTTATTTTTATCTCGCGAGCAGTCATGTTTAAATCTCCAATGGTTCTTTTCCATATAAAACGGAATAAGATTTCATTAATGTTGAAACTGGCGGCTGATTCTTTTTAAGTCGCTCCTTGAACTCGGAGGCTGATTTTATATAAGAATCTATCTGAACGCCGAAATAGGCCTTAAATCCGGGGGCAATTTCAGAAAGGAAAACATTCTCAACTGAATTAAGGTCCGCGACCCTAGGCACCACCACCGCAATATCAATATCGCTTCCTTTTCTGGCTGTCTCGGTTTGCATGCTTCCGTAAAGAATTAAAGATATTATTTTTGTCCTAATCTTAGTCCGCTTGAATTCTTTTAAAAGAAAATCACGGATTTCATTCTTAATGTTACTTTCAGCAGCAAACATTGGACGAATAATTTTCTGAACGATCCGATCATTTTCGTTTAAGGTATAAATATGCTGCTTACCTATGATATCTAACTTTAAAATATTGCGCTCATGTAGACTCTTTAATGAATCATGTGTCGAAGGAGCCGAATATCCTACGAGCTTAGCAATCTGGCGCCCTGTAGCATTGAAGTTCTTCCGGGCAGTAAAAAGCCGCAAAATAGCTACCTTAGAAGGAGAATCGATAATTTCTTCAATTTGAAATGTTTTTACCATAATATAAACCTAACACATGTAAGGTTAACCTTACAGTGAATATAACACTTTTTATATAATTGTCAAGGAAATTAGTTAACAATAAAGCGCCCTACAGAAGCCTGTAAGGCGCTTGTGCCTACTGCATCACTACCCTCAGTTTCGGATAGTTGTCAACAATGGCTGCCCCGCATGGACTCGAACCATGATAGTCAGATCCAGAATCTGAAGTCCTACCGATTAGNNGATTAGACGACAGGGCAATAATCATATAAATCTTTTAAACTATTTCGATGCCGCGAAAGTGTATCTTAAAATAAGCTTTAATCCGGCTTTACCTTTGGTTGTCTTAAGGTATTGTTCCCTTCGCCGTGCATCTTCTTCTGAAACAAACGCTTCGTAATAAATCAAATCCGGATTCGACAGGCGCGCAGTTGAATGTACATTCTTCAATTCATGTTCGCGCAGCCTGCGTTCTAAATTTGCGGTATATCCAACGTAACATCTACCGTTCTCTGTGCTTCTTAGAACGTATACGTAAAACATCGCTTGAAAGATCCAGCCATGAACCAGTCAAATCACTTCGTTGACGGTTCGTGGCTGCCCTGAACCGAACTTTGTTCTGGTTCAAGGCAGAATCTGAAGTCCTACCGAGAGGAGCCCCTCCAGCTAAAGCAGGAGGCTCATGTTTCCGGCGAAATCTTATTTCGCCGGTACACAGCACATATTCAGCTGTCTGATTATTCCGGCGACCTCCCCGAAGCCTTCCTCCCTCTATCTCCGGGTTAAATCCCGGGGATATTTACGCGGAGGGGATTAGACGACAGGGCAATAATCATATAAATCTTTTAGTAGAAAATGCCGAGCGCGCCGAAGCATAGCCGCGGCAATTCACGGCTTTCTATTTTATTACAGGGCCCCGGTCGTGACAAGTGTAATTTTCCGCCCGCGGCTCCGGAGAATACCTTTTATAACTGCTTCACCCAGGCCATCAATCTACGGCTTACGCGTTCTTTGCCAAGATAGTAGATGACCTCGAACAGGCCGGGGCCGATGGTCTTACCGGTGAGCGCCACCCTGACCGGGTGTATCAGCTCTCTCGACTGCAGGCCCAGTTCCACGAGCAGGCCGCGAAAGCATTCTTCGATGGTAACGATGTCAAACGGTTCAAGCACTTGCAGGCGGTCAGCGAACAATTTGAACTCGCGGGAGAAGTCTCTGGTTAAATGTTTCTCCTTCGCCTGGGGATCAATGGCAAAGTCATCCTTGAAGAAGAAATCCGCCCAAGCGGGAAAATCCTGAAGCGTGCCCAGTCTGCCCTGGAAGAGTTTGACCACGGAAAGCAGGTAATCTTTGCTGAATTCCGAAACATCGAGCCCCTGTTCTTTAAGGAACGGTTCCAGCGCCGCTGACAGGTCCAGCGTATCGGCGGTCTTGATATACTGGTTATTGATCCAGTTGAGTTTACCCATATCGAAAGTGGCCGCGGTCTTGTTGGCGTTCTTGATGTCGAACTTCTTGATCGCGTCCCTTATGCCGATTATCTCCTGGTTCCCTCCGGGAGACCAGCCCAGCAAAAGCAGGTAGTTCACCAGCGCCTCCGGCAGGTATCCCATGCGGCGATAATCGCTGATGGCGGTAGCTCCGGTACGTTTGGAGAGGCGTCCGCCGTCGGAGCCGAGAATCAACGGCAGGTGTGCGTATTCCGGTACCGAGAAATTCAACGCCTGGTAGAGCAATATCTGTTTCGGCGTATTCGAAATGTGATCATCCCCCCGGATGACGTGGTTGATGTTCATCGCCGCGTCGTCCACCACGCAGGCAAAGTTGTAAGTCGGGGTACCGTCGGACTTGATGAGCACCTGGTCCTTGATCACTCCGGTGTCGAAGGAAATCTCTCCGTGGATCAGATCATTGAAGACGACCTTCTGCTGCGCGACCTTGAATATTATGGCGTCCTGCTTTTTCTCTATCTCTGTTCCGTCCTCCTCTCCCTCGGCGTCCGTCCCGGACGGGGAAGCCCGGTAAGCTTTGCCGTCCTGAAGGAGCCGTTCGGCGATCTCACGGTATATGTCAAATCGTTTACTCTGATAGTATATTTCATCCCAGTTGAAGCCCATCCAGGAAAGGCTGTCAAGTATCTCTTCGAGATACTCCGGTCTGGAGCGCTTAACGTCGGTATCCTCTATGCGCAGGATGAACTTCCCTCCCTTGGCGCGCGCGTAAAGCCAGTTGAACAACGCCGTGCGCGAACCTCCAATATGCAAAAACCCGGTGGGACTGGGCGCGAACCTTACTCTTACCATCTTCTTTTTCCTTTCTTGACTTAAATCAATTAGACGCACAACGGCTTAAAGGCCGTGGGTTGCTTATGATTTTAATACTGCGCGGCGCCTGTTTAGCGCCGTAGATAAACCGGGCGTTTCGGCTATCTTACCAAAGCTATGCCTGCAAGCAGCGCTTTCCTATTCATCTCCAGCAAGTCGCGTTTCTGCTCTTTGATTATCTCAAGTATCTCTTCCACGGAGAACATCTTTTTGACCGCGATATAGGCGCCGAGCGCCACCATATTGGCGGCTTTCAGAGAACCGGCGGCCGCGGCCGCGGTCTCTGTGAAAGGATACCCGCGGACATCGATGGCGGTTTGAACCGGAGCCTTTGCCAGCGAGGAATTATATAACAACAACCCTCCCTGTTTGAGCCGCGGGAGAAATCTTCCGAGAGAAGGCTGGTTCATCACAATCAAGGTATCGGCTTTTTCCACGTAAGGAGATCCCGGTTTCGACTTGGAGATCACCACCATGCAATTGGCGGTGCCGCCGCGGACTTCGGCTCCGTAAGAAGGCAGCCACGTCACCCGGAGGCCGGCGCGCATGCCGGCCTCGGCCAACAGTTTCCCCAGAAGCATTATCCCCTGCCCCCCGGAACCGGCGGCGATTATTTTTTCGTCCTGCCCCAATATTTTGGCGGATTTAACCATTACTTTATCCTGCCTAACGGAAATTCTTTCACCATTGTATCCCTTATCCAGTCCATCGCCGCCGCCGGGGACATTCCCCAGTAAGTCGGACACGGAGAAAGCAGCTCCACCAGCGAAAAGCCTCCGCCTCTAAGCTGGTTGTCGAACGCCAAATGCAGAGCCGCCTTGGCCTTGATTATCTCCTGGGGACAGAATAGCCCGCGGCGCTCCACGTATTTCACGCCGGGAAGCATTGCCAGCATTTCGGATATTTTGAGCGGGTAGCCCTGGACTTCCGCTCGTCTGCCGCCGGGAGTGGTGCTGGTTACCTGGCCCAGCAGAGTGGTCGGAGCCATCTGTCCTCCGGTCATCCCATAGATGGCGTTGTTCACGAATACGACCGTCAGGTTCTCCCCGCGGTTGGCGGCGTGTATAGTCTCGTTGGTCCCGATAGCGGCAAGATCTCCGTCTCCCTGATAAGTGAATACGACCCTGTCCGGGCGGCAGCGTTTAATCCCGGTGGCGACCGCCAGCGCCCTGCCGTGCGCCGCCTCGCAACAGTCGAAATTCCAGTAATCGTAGGCCACCACAGCGCACCCTACCGGCGCCACGGCGATCACCTTTCCCCTCACTCCCAGAAGATCTATCACTTCCGTCACCAGGCGGTGCGCTATGCCGTGCCCGCAGCCCGGGCAGTAGTGGGTCGTGATGTCGCGTAAAGATTCCGGGCGAGAGAATATCTTTTTCATAGTTTGCGCGCCTCCGCGGCTATCACTTCTTCCAACGGAAAGCCTCCGCCCGCTCTGCCGATAAAATTTACTTGGGCCCTTCCGTCGAGCGCCAGCTTCACGTCCTCCAGCATCTGTCCATAAGACATCTCCGCCACCAGGAAATTGCGCGCCGGAGACGTTTTCGGCAAAAAGGCCTGTACCGGAAAAGGCCAGAGCGTCACCGGCCTGATCAATCCGGCTTTCTTCCCTTCTTTGCGCAGGCGGCGCACCACCGCCGAACATATTCTGGCCATGGTCCCGTAAGCGACCAGCACCAGGTCGGCGTCTTTAAGCATTGTGCCTTCGTAACGAGCCTCTTTTTTCAGCATCACGGCATATTTCTTCTGCAGGCGCAGATTAAAATCCTCGAGGTCTCCGTCCCTGAGATAAAAGGATTTGACCACATTCGGTTCCCTGCCGGCGCATCCGGTCAACGCCCACGGTTTAGAGACGTTCGCCGCCTTTTTTGCGGCGAACGCGGCGGGGACGCGCACGCTGAAAGGTTCCATAACCTGGCCAAGCATCCCGTCTCCCAGAATAATGGCCGGAACACGGTATTTGTCGGCCAAAGAGAAGGCGGAGAACATGGTATCGAAAGACTCCTGCACGCGGGAAGGCGCCAGCACCAAACAATGATAATCGCCGTGGCCTCCGCCTTTGGTCGCCTGGAAATAATCCGATTGCGAAGGCAGGATATTACCCAACCCGGGCCCGCCTCGCATCATGTTCACGATCACCGCCGGGAGTTCCGCGCCGGCCAGATAAGATATCCCCTCCTGCTTCAGGCTTATTCCCGGGCTGGAAGAGGAAGTCATCGCCCTGATCCCGCTTGCGGCCGCGCCCATGACCATGTTGATCGCCGCGATCTCCGATTCCGCCTGGATGAAGACGCCTCCGGCCTCCGGCATGCGCCTGGCCATGTAAGCGGTCAGTTCGTTCTGCGGGGTGATCGGGTATCCGGCGTAGAAACGGCAGCCTGCCTGTATGGCTCCTTCAGCGATCGCTTCATTTCCGCTCAGCAAAATTTTCTTTTCCTTGTTCACTTTTGCACCTCTATACAGCATTCCGGACAGACCAGGGCGCAGAAACAGCACCCTCCGCAGATATTCGTATCTTTGTCAAACTCCACATACACGGCGCCCAGCGCGTTCAGCTTTCCGGATTTCTTCAGCAGCCCCTTATGGCAAAATTTAATGCACAACCCGCAGCCTTTGCACTTCTCCGCGTCTATGACCGGTTTAGCCATCCCTATTTCCTCGCTTCCACGGCTATCCTGCCGGCGATCCCAGCGGCATCCAGACCGTACCGTTCCAATAATTCCCGCCTCTTGGCGCAGGGAGGAAATTCCTCCGGCACTCCGAGTTTGATCACCGGCACTCCCAGGATTCATTCCACCGCCGAGCCGAATCCGCCCTCGACGATACCTTCTTCCACGGTAAAGACCTTTTTCCCCCGCGCCGCGATTTCTCTTATCAAGCCGTTGTCCAGCGGCTTGACGAACCTGGCGTTGACCACGTTCCCGGATAAACCTTTTTCTTCCAGCGTGGCCGCGGCTTCCTCTGCGGCCGACACGGCGCCGCCCAGGGCGAATA
>DIEK01000061.1 GCA_002418595.1 Candidatus Omnitrophica bacterium UBA5776
CGCTTTATACATCCTTGCGCTTAGAGACAGTGGAAACTCGCAGAAATGTAAAGATTTTTTCCGCGGACATTCAGGGGCGTTGACCTGCCGGGAAATAAGATCCGGGCAAAAGATCACCTGTTTATCCTGCGTTGAGAAAGCCGCGGAATTCCTGAAAAAGGAGTTTTAAGAAGAGATATGAGGAAGATAGCCGTTGTCAGCGGCAAGGGAGGCACAGGCAAGACGGTGGTCGCCGCCTCTTTCGCCGCGCTGCCGGGAAGCAAGGTTATGGTAGATTGCGACGTTGATGCCGCCGATCTGCATCTTTTGCTGCATCCGGAGATCAAAGAGCGGCATGAATTCAGGGGCGGCAGTACGGCCGTCATCGACCGCGGACTCTGCCGGCAGTGCGGTAAATGTTCTGCCGTCTGCAGGTTCAAAGCGGTGAAATCCGGCCCTCGTGTGGAACGTTTTTTTTGCGAGGGGTGCGGATTATGCGCCCGTCTTTGTCCTTATGGGGCGATACGCATGGAGGAGACCGTATCCGGAGAATGGTTCGTTTCCGGTACCCGCCGCGGGTCTTTCGTGCACGCCAGGCTTGGCGTTGCGCAGGGGAATTCCGGCAGGCTTGTTGCGCAGATACGCCGGGCCGCCGAGCGGATCGCCGAAGAAGAGAAACTGGAATATGTCGTGATCGACGGCCCCCCCGGCATAGGATGCCCGGTGATAGCTTCCCTCTCTGGAGTAGACTGCGCCCTTGTCGTCACGGAACCTTCGCTTTCCGGCCTGCATGACGCCCGGCGCGTCATTGAAACGGCAGCTCATTTCGCCATTCCGGTTAAACTGGCGGTAAACAAATATGACCTCAATCCGGAGATGAGCGTTGAGATAGAGGATTTCTGCCGTGGAAAAGGCATACAGTTCGTCGGCAGAATACCTTTCGACCCGGCTGTGGTCGAAGCGTTGTCCGCAGGTCGGAACGTAATCGACAGCGGGAACAGTCCCGCCGGCGATGAAATAAGGAAGATATGGGAACTCTTGATACGGTAGATAAACCGGCCGCCGTTTTTTACCAACCTCATCCCGGAAAACCTCCGGCGTCATAACCGCCTGCCGCGGGAAAATCTTCTTCTTTTTATTGAGCCTTGCCGGAACTTGATGTATAATTGCAGAGAAATCGGTTGTTCTCCATAAAATACCGGATTAACGTTTTTTCTGCGTTTATGGATCGCCATTCCCGCCGGTCCAAAAAGGGAGTCATAATGAAAAGCCTGATATTGTCTCTGTTTTTTCTCGCCTGTTTCTCTACCCATTCATCGGCCGCCGTGAATAATTCGGTGCGGATAAAAGGCTCTGATACTATGGTCAATCTGGCGCAGTCCTGGGCCGAAAAATACATGGAGATAAAACCGGAAGTATTCCTGGCCGTGACCGGCGGCGGCTCGGGCACCGGGCTCTCCAGTCTGATTAGCGGCACCTGCGAGATCGCCATGAGTTCAAGGGAAATAAAGGGAAAAGAGATCGCTCTGGCGGAGAAAAGAGGCATCCATCCTTACGAGATAAAGGTCGCCCTGGACGGGCTGGCGGTGGTCGTCAATCCGCAGAACCCGGTCGGAAAGCTGACCATGGAACAGTTGGCCGGGATATTCACCGGCGCGATCTGCAACTGGAAAGAATTGGGAGGGAATGACGAAAAGATCGTGCTGCTCTCCCGCGAGGTGAATTCCGGGACCCACGTTTATTTCAAAGAGCACGTTCTCAGGCGGGGCAATCCGCAGGGGACGGAGGAATTCGCTCCTTCGGCGCTGTTATTGTCTTCTTCGCAGGCGATAGCGGACGAGATCGCCCAGAACCCGGGAGCCATCGGTTATTATGGAATGGGATACGTCTGCGTCAAACAAAAGGCGGTCCTGGTGGCCAGGGACGCGAAGTCTGCTTATGAAGCCCCGACGATCGACAACGTGATAAGCGGCCGCTATCCGATATCCAGGCCGCTCTTCTTTTACCTCAACGGCAGCCCGCAGGGGATGTTGAAGGATTTTATCGATTATTGCCTTTCCGGAGACGGGCAGGAGATAGTGGTAAAAACCGATTTCGTCCCTTACAAACGTTAGAAGCCTGTGCGTAAACTAAAAGAATTCGTCATAGAGAAACTGATACTGTTCTGCGGGCTGGCCTCCATTTTCTTCGTGGTGCTTATTTTTCTTTTCCTGCTAAAAGAAGGCCTGGCGGTTTTTAAAACGGTAACTCCTCCCCAATTTCTTTTCGGAAAAAGCTGGTATCCGATCTCCGAACCGCCTCATCTCGGCATTCTGCCGTTGATCCTGGGGTCTTTAATGGTCACGCTCGGCGCGGCACTGATCTCCATACCCATCGGCGTGGCCTGCGCTGTTTACATCGCGGAGGTCGCCCCCCTGAAAATCAAGGAAATACTTAAAAGCGGCATAGAACTGCTGGCCGCCATCCCGAGTGTGGTCCTGGGTTTCATCGGCATGGTCACCCTGGTTCCCTGGATAAAAAGCATTTTTCATCTTCCCACCGGCCTCACCGCGCTTTCCGGGGCGGTGATGCTGGCTTTTATGGCCATGCCTACCATAGTCTCCATCGCGGAGGACGCCCTTTATTCCGTGCCCAAGACATATAAGGAAGGGGCCCTTGCGCTGGGCGCCACCCACTGGCAGGCCATCCACAGGGTGATCCTGCCCGCCGCTTCCTCCGGCATTATGGCGGAGGTCATGCTGGGAATAGGCAGGGTGATAGGAGAGACCATGGCGGTGATGATGATCACCGGAAACGCCGCGGTGATCCCGCATTCCATACTTCAGCCGGTGCGGACGCTCACCGCCACCATAGCCGCCGAGATGGGAGAGGCGGTGGTGGGCAGCGAACATTATTTCGCTCTTTTCGCCGTAGGCATAGTGTTGTTCGTGATAAGTTTCATCGTAAACGTGGGCGCCGACCTTTTCCTGCACAAGAAAGAACAATGAACGATACTACCGTCACGGACAGTCCGGCGTCGCCGGCGCTTAAATTGAAGAAGAGATCCAGAGACCCGGTTTTGACCCAGCGTCTGGCTTTCGCGTTCCTTTTTCTTTCCACTCTTCTGATCATCGTGCCGGTGGGCCTGATCATAGTGATCATAGTGCAGAAAGGCCTGCCGGGGATAACCTGGCAGTTCCTTTCCGACATCCCCAGGCAGGGGATGCGCAGCGGAGGGATATTCCCGGCGATCCTGGGTACAATTTACCTGGTGAGCGGGGCCATCGTCTTCGCTTTACCCATCGGCCTGCTCTCCGCCGTTTATCTCAGCGAATACGCCCGGGGGAATTTTCTCACCCGCCTGATAAAACTCGCCATCGTTAATCTCGCCGGCGTGCCTTCCGTAGTCTACGGGCTTTTCGGCCTGGCGCTTTTCGTTACCTTCTTCAAATTCGGGGCGTCGATACTCTCCGGGGCTTTGACGCTCGGGATAATGATACTGCCTATAATAATCACGGCTTCTCTGGAAGCGCTGGAGAGCGTGCCGCAGTCTTTCCGCGAGGCGAGCCGTTCGCTTGGCGCCAGCAGGTGGCAGACTATAAGATACGTGGTGCTTCCCAACGCCATCTCCGGGATAATCACCGGGACGATCCTCGGTCTGGGCAGGGCGGCGGGAGAGACCGCCCCTATACTTTTTACGGTGGCGGCTTTTTATCTTCCACAGCTTCCCGGCTCCGTATTCGACCAGGTCATGGCGCTTCCGTATCACCTTTACGTCATTTCCACTCAGGTGCCCAACGTGGACGAAAAAATCCGTTACGGCACTGCGCTGGTGCTGTTGGCGATGGTGCTTTTCATGAACCTTGCCGCGGTGGTGATACGCTGCCGCTTCAGAAAGAAGAAGAAATGGTAGAGTTCCTCATAAAAGACCTGAACATCTGGTTCGGCCAGATACACGCCATGAAGAACGTGAACATGGAGATCGGCTCGAAACAGATATTAAGCGTGATCGGTCCGGCCAACAGCGGCAAGACGACCTTCCTGCGCATGCTCAACCGGCTTAATGAACTGAACGACAATTTCCGAATGACGGGCGAGGTGCTTTTCGGCGGCAGGGACATCGTCGAGATGGACCCGGAAACGGTGAGAAAGAAGATAGGGATGGTTTTCGCGCTTCCGCTTCCCCTGCCAATGTCGATATTCGACAACGTCGCCTACGGAGTAAAAGTCTCCGGGGTCAGGAACAGGAAACTTCAGGCGGCTGCGGTGGAAAAGGCGTTGAAACAGGCGTATCTCTGGGACGAGGTCAAAGACAGGCTGGACACCTCGGCTTTCAAGCTCTCCGGCGGCCAGCAGCAGCG
>DIEK01000108.1 GCA_002418595.1 Candidatus Omnitrophica bacterium UBA5776
AAAATCCCGACCACATATCATTGCCTACCCAATAACGCATAAAGGAGAATACCAGCGGGATCCCGGTCATTATGCCCAGGCTTCCGGCGAGCATCATTATCAACGCCGGTTTGCCCAGTTTTAGAATGCTTTTGATATCACAGGAAATCAGCAAGAGTATAAGAGCGGCGGGCAGGAGATTCGCGGAGATAAAAGAGTAAAGCGGATGGCTGGCGGGGATTATTCCGGCGTTGGAAGCAAGCATCGGGACCAGGTATATCCAGAACACCGGAGGCAGAATGGAAAAATATTTTTTGAAGCGCGGCCTGCCGGCGATATAAAGTACCGCGCTTTCGATACAAAGAAGCGTCAGCGTGAGAGGAAAAGTGCCGGTGATCATTTTTTATGCAGGTATTATGCCGATGCCTGATCCAACCTTTGAAAGGTCGTATCTTCCTTTTGAATCCAAGTATGGATTCCCGGCGAGGGCGGACTTTATAAAGAAGGGTGTGTCGAGATCAACGTAACGGAAGCATCCCAGGCCGGCCGCCAGATGCGCCGAGGCGGTCATAGACAGCGAGCTTTCCATCATTCCCCCGATCATCAACTGCATTCCCGCGGCGCGCGCCAGCATAGCGATCTCCCGTCCCTGTATTAAACCGGATTTCATAATTTTTATGTTTATCACGTGCGCGGCTTTCTCGCGGATAGCGCGCAGGCATTCCGGTATGCTGCGCACGCTCTCGTCGGCGCAGACGGGAACGCCGGCCAGCCTGGTGACCCGCTTCAGTCCTTCCCAGTCTTCACGGGGGACGGGCTGTTCCAGCAGGGCGGGGACAACACCTCGTGTCTTCAGCTCTTTCACGAGTTCAAGCGTTTCGCGGGAACTGTATCCTTGATTGGCGTCAAGATAGATACCGCAGCGCGGAGCGGCTTTTTTTACCGCCAGCACGCGTTTTAAGTCGAGGTCGAGGTCGCGGCCGATCTTCACTTTGAATGTCCTGAAACCGCGCTTATAGAATTTCAGCGCGGCCTGTTTTGTTTCTTCCAGTCCGGCGATGACGATCGTGATATCGGTGGACAATCCGGCAGGTTTATTCCCGAAGAACTGCCAGAGAGGTATCCTCAACCGTCTGGTGAGAGCGTCCAGTAAGGCCGTTTCCACGGCCGCCAAGGCGGATTTATTTGTTGGGAAAAGCTCATGCAGAAGACAAGAAAGGAGCGGATAATCCGCGATGTTTCTGCCGCGGAGTTCCCGGGCGGCAAGGCGCAGGCTGCCGGAGGTTTGTTCAATGGTCTCGCCGGTGATGTGGGAGGCGACGGCCGCCTCGCCCCATCCTGTAGTGCCGTCGGCGAGCCGCAGACGAAAAAGCAGATTGTCCAGATTATCGTGCTGTCCGAGGGCGGTGCGAAAAGGCTGTGTCAATCCGGCGCGAAGATGAGAAATAGAAGCGTCTTTAATGTCGTAATCGTCCATGGGTTTTTATACCATAAAAGCGGGTAGATTTACAGTTAAAAAAACAAGTTCTGGAACCCGGGTGATAAAAAAAGAAATGATGATATTAAGCAAACCGCAGAAGTTCCCGTCCCCGGCTTTCAAGCTTTCAAGTTTTTCCTAATTGACTTTATAGAGGTTAAAGGTTATGCTTATTGTGCTGCGTTTGTTCCGGCATATTGCCGGTTTCTACCCTCGTCATACCGGCCGAATATCGGGGTGGCGATTATATCCGCGTTTCAACCTCGGCAGCGCAATGTTCAGGAGAGTTCAATGAATATTTTTGTGGGCAATTTGGCTTTTGAAGCGTCGCCGGAGGAATTAAAAAAGGCGTTTGAGCAGTTCGGCGAAGTCTCCATGCTTCGGATTATGATGAACGACAAAGGGACAAAATCGCGAGGGTTCGCGTTTTTGGAGATGCCGGATGAGGCCCAGGCGCGTAAGGCGATAGCCGCGCTTAACGGAAAAGAGTTTATCGGTAGGCAGATCGTTGTCGCCGTGGCGCGTCCCAAGCCCGGGGAGGCTCAAGAAAAGCCGAAAGTGAAAAGACACCGCGGTAATTTCCGGGCGGAGGGGAATCGCCGGGAGAGAAAACGGGAACAGTATTCCGGTTACGGCGAAGGCGGCGGCTACAGGGGCGGGAAACGGATGCGCGGCAGAATCAGCGGCATCCCCCGGGAAAGACAGGAATCTGCCGGGCCGCACAGGCGTCCGGCTAAACCATGGGAGAAGACATCAAGCGCCGGGAAAAAACCTTGGCGTGGGAAAGACGAATCTTTCGTAAAGCCGCAGAGAGCGTGGCAGAAACGTGACGAAGGCCGTCCAGTTCCTTTCAGGAATAGTGAGAATGCGGGAGCCGAACGTAAAGAACGCGGGCGTTTCGTTAAGCCGTGGGAGAGAACGGCTCCGGCGCCATCGGGCGCAGGACACAGAGAATCAAGGGGTTCGTTCGATTCCCGCAGCCGCGGAGACAGGCGGGAAAAACCGTGGCGTAAGCCTGTCGGCGGTCGTCCGCAGAGGCCATGGGACGGAAAAGAAAAGAACTACGGCGGGCCGCGCAGGCCGTGGAAGAAGCGTGACGAAAGCCCTTCCGTTCCTTTCAGGCGCAGTGAGCATTCGGGAGCCGAACGTAAAGAACGCGGGCGAACGGCTCCGGCGTCATCGGGCGCAGGGCATAGAGAATCAAGGGGTTCGTTCGATT
>DIEK01000016.1 GCA_002418595.1 Candidatus Omnitrophica bacterium UBA5776
GGCTATGAACGCGCGCATCCTGATTCACGGGGGAGCAGAACTTCCAGAAGCATATCCACGGCTTTCTCGACGGATTGTTCCCTCACGGACCTGCGTGTTCCCCGGAAGAGGAACCCGCGGCAGAGAGTCCTTCTCCCGTAAGAGACGGCTATGAATACCGTGCCTACGGGTTTGCCGGGCCGGCCGCCGGACGGGCCGGCGATACCTGTTATCGCGGCGCTTATCCGGCTTGAGGCGAGCCTGCGCGCAGCTTTTGCCATCATTTGCGCGGTGTAAACGGAGACAGCGCCTTCTTTTTTGATTTTACCGGCAGGTATTCCGAGCAGCTTCGATTTAGCGGAGTTGCTGTAGGCAACCAGACCCAGCTTGAAATAGCCGGAACTTCCCGGCAGGGAAGTCAAAGCCGCGGAAAGCAGGCCGCCGGTGCATGACTCCGCAGCCGCCACGCAGTCTTCGGATTTGATCAGGTAATTATGCAGTTTCTTTAACTTCCCGGTTTTCATCTTTTTATTATAACCTATCGTTAATAACCTTTTGTCTCAAGCCGAATTATCTTGTTCTACCTTTACTTCCATAGCCTCGTTCCTATCGCCTTTCTATTATATCTCTTTCTAAAGCTGTTGACAATCAAGAGAAGAGAAGGTATAATTATTTTCATCAATCTTCGGGGTATGCGCGAGTAACATAAGCGCATTGGTGCAAGTCCTGACCGGCGGTATAGCCCGCGAGTCTCAGCAGATCCAGTGCTGAAACAGATCTGGCGTAATTCCAGGGCCGATGGTGCCGTGCAAAGCGGCGTGCGGCGCGCTTTTTATGCGCTCCCGCATAAAGTCCAGATGAAAGAAGATTACGGTTATGAATGACTGTGCCCGAAGGATTTCATTCTTCGGGTTTTCTTTTTCCGGGGACACAATACTTAATTCGGGGGTCATTATGCTGAACAATATAAATGAGATCGTCGAAGAATTGAGCGCGGGCCGCATGGTCATCGTGGTAGACGACGAGTCTCGCGAGAACGAAGGCGACCTGTTGATGGCGGCTTCTTTTGCCGGCCCGGAGGGCATCAATTTTATGGCGGCCTACGGCCGGGGGTTGATCTGCGTGCCGATGGAGGCAAAACGTCTGGAGGAACTGAAGCTTGAGCCGATGTATAAGGGAGCGGCGGGCGCCAAGCGTGATCCTTTTGCCACCGCCTGGATGGTTTCCGTGGACGCGGCCAAAGGCGTGACTACCGGCATTTCGGCTTATGACCGAGCGCGCGCCATAGAAGTGTTGATCAATCCCGGGAGTTCTCCCGACGACCTGGTCAGGCCAGGGCATATCTTTCCGCTGCGGGCGGTCAACGGCGGCGTATTGGTGCGCGCCGGGCACACGGAAGCGGCTGTGGATCTGATGAAACTTTGCGGGCTTTACCCGGCGGGCGTGATCTGTGAGATAATGAACCCTGACGGGAGCATGGCCAGGCTGCCTCAGTTGACGGAATTCGCCGCCGAACACAAGCTGAAGATTTGTTCTATCGCCGACCTCATAGAATACCGCCGTCGGTCGGAAAAACTTGTCGAGCGTCTCAGCGAGACCGATTTGCCAACGGAGCACGGCAATTTCAGAATGATCGTCTATCGCGATATGCTCAGCGGCACTGTGCATGTCGCGCTGACCTGCGGAGACGTGCGCGGCAACGAGCCGGTGATGGTCAGGGTGCATTCGGAATGCCTTACCGGGGACGTTTTCGGTTCTTTGCGCTGCGACTGCGGCAGGCAGCTGCACAAGGCGATGCAGATGATTTCTGCCGGGGGCCGCGGCGCAGTTCTTTATCTTAACCAGGAAGGCCGCGGCATAGGATTGGCGGAGAAGATACGCGCCTACAGTTTGCAGGATAAAGGGATGGATACGGTGGAGGCGAACGAGGCGCTCGGCTACAAGGCCGACCTGCGCGACTACGGCATAGGGGCCCAGATACTCGCCGATCTCGGGATCAGGAAACTGCGGCTCCTGACCAATAACCCGCGCAAGATAATCGGCCTGCAGGGATACGGTTTGAGTATCGCTGAAAGAGTCCCTCTGGAGATGGAGGTCAATCCGGAGAATTATAGATATCTTAAAACCAAGAAAGAAAAGCTGGGGCATAAACTCAGCCTTTAGCAAGGAAAAGGGGGATTGTATGGTAAAAGTCATTGAAGGAGATTTGATCGCCCAGGGCAGGAAGTTCTGCGTCTTGGCGGCGCGTTTCAACGATTTTATTTCTAAGGAGCTTATCGGCGGATGCCTGGATATGCTCGAAAGGCACGGGGCCAAACAGGAGGATATCACGCTGGTGCGCGTCCCGGGCGCTTTCGAGATCCCGCCGGCTGCGCGCAGGCTGGCCAAGAGCGGTTCCTACGACGCTTTGATCTGCCTCGGCGCGGTAATCAGGGGGGCGACTCCGCATTTCGAATACGTTTCTTCCGAGGTTGCCAAGGGAGTGGCGCAGGTTTCTTTCGACTCCGGCATACCGGTAGTCTTCGGGGTAATCACCGCCGATACCATAGAACAGGCGATAGAGCGCGCCGGGACTAAGGACGGTAACAAGGGAGCCGACGCCGCTCTTTCCGCCATAGAAATGGCGAACCTTTACAGGCAGCTTTAGAGGGGGAAAGATGCGTAAACGCACCCAGTCCAGGGAATTGGCAATGCAGTTGTTATATCTGATCAGCGTTACCCATGACGACTTCGCCCCCGCTATGGAGAACTTCTGGCATGAAAACGAACGCGGGCTTGTGCCTAAAGAAATACGCGAGTTTTCCGTTGAGTTGGCGCGCGGCGTAACGGAGAATATGGAGGCGATAGACTGCAAAATCGCGGAGTTCGCCCTCAACTGGGAGCCGGAACGCATGGCGGTGATCGACAGAAACATCCTGCGTCTGGCCAGCTACGAACTGCTTTTTCGTCCGGATATCCCGCCCAAGGTGGCGATAAATGAAGCTATCGAACTGGCAAAGAAATATTCCGGGCAGGAGTCGGCAAAGTTCGTCAACGGTATCCTCGATAAGATTAAACCTCAGGAGTAATTAGCCTTACTCGCGGAGCATATATTCAAGATTGAACATTATTTACCGGTTAAGGTTGCGATGCCCGCATCTGGTCCGGTCATTCGGCTGCGGTTTTGAAACGTAACCGTTGCCGATGGCCGGTACGAGTTTCGCAGCCGTTACCGGATAACCCAAAAGGACTATATTAGAGTAATGTCCGCCGACCTGCACGTTCACACTTTTTTTTCCGACGGAACTTCTTCCCCGGAGTACGTCATCAGGCTCGCCGCGGCCAAAAAGATAAGCGTGATATCCGTGACCGATCATGATACGGTGGAAGGGTACATGCCGGCGAAGAAGGAAGGATATGCCTGCGGGGTGGAGGTTATCCCCGGGATTGAGCTTACCGCCGAATATCAGGGTAACGAGGTGCACATCCTTGGTTATTTTTTCGACCCCGCACATAAAGGGCTGTTGAAGGAATTGAGTTTGTTCAAGGAGCGGCGCAGAGAACGCGTCCTGCGCATGGTCGGGAATCTTAACGCGCTCGGCGTGAAGCTCAGAGCGGAGGATGTTTTCGCTATCTCCGGACAGGGGTCGGTGGGACGCATGCATATCGCAATGGCTATGCAGACAAAAGGCATTGTTTCTTCCCTGGGCGAGGCTTTCGAGAAATACATCGGCGATGATTCGCCTTCCTACATCTGCGGGTTCAGGCTTTCGCCGCAGGATGCGGTGAAGTTGATATTACAGGCCGGCGGCATCCCGGTGCTGGCGCATCCTTACAGCCTGAAGGCCGGAGATATCCTTATCCGCGGGCTGGCGGAGGCGGGTTTGATGGGGCTGGAGGTCTATTATTCGGAGCATTCGGCGCAGATGCGCGCCAAGTATCTCTCGCTCGCCGGAGAGCTCGGCCTGCTGGCGACCGGCGGGTCCGATTTTCACGGTAAAGGTAAACCCGCCGTCAACCTCGGCAAGGCGGTGCTTACCGACGATTTGTTGGACAAATTGAGGAAAGCGGTGAAAATATGAACGACGAAAAATATATGCAGATGGCTATGAGGTTGGCTTTAAAGGCCAAGGGAATGACATCTCCCAATCCAATGGTCGGCGCGCTTGTGGTCAAAGAGGACAGGATTATCGGCCGGGGATATCATGAGAAGGCCGGCCTGCCGCACGCCGAGATCGCCGCCCTGGATGAAGCGGGAGGTAATGCCGCCGGAGCAACACTTTACGTGACACTGGAGCCATGCGCGCACTCCGGCAGGACGCCCCCCTGCGTGGATCGTATCATAGAAAGCGGCATAAAGGAAGTCGTGGCAGGTATGCAGGACCCCAATCCGTTGAACAACGGCAAAGGGATCGAGATGTTGCGCGCTAAAGGGATAAACGTCCGTTGCGGCGTGCTTGAAGATGAGTTAAGAAAGATGAATGAGGTATTCATCAAATACATAACCACTAAACTGCCGTTCGTAGCGGTCAAGGTAGGGCAGTCTTTGGACGGGCGCATTGCCACCTCCGACGGCGATTCACACTGGGTCACCTCGGCTGAAGCCAGAGGATACGCGCGCAGGCTTAGGGGGGATTTCGAAGCTGTGATGGTGGGGGTGAATACCGTTTTACGGGACGACCCGCGGCTGGAAGCTGAAGGCACGCAACTGCGGCCTTATAAAGTGATCGTGGACAGCCAATTGAGCACGCCTTGCACCGCCAAGATCTTTTCTCCGGGGGCGAAAGTCGTCCTTGCCACTCTTCCGGAACTCGCCGGCCAGGAGACGGAAAACCGGCAGATCCTGGACGCCAAGGCCCGTATCCTGGATATCGGGGAGAAGAACGGACAGATTAACCTGCGCGCCTTGCTGAAGAAACTTGCCGCTGCCGGTATCACCAGCGTGTTCGCGGAAGGAGGCGGCACGCTCATAGGGTCCTTGTTCGACGAGAGACTGGTGGATAAGGTATTCTTTTTCATCAGCCCTAAAATCATAGGCGGCAAGGACGCTCTCGGTTCGGTGATGGGCCGCGGCGTGAAAAAGGTCGATAAGGCCGTGCGTTTGAAGAATGTGGAGTTGCAACGTATCGGAGAGGATTTTCTGGTGGAGGGGTATGTTTAGCGGTATTGTGGAAGAATTAGGCGTGGTGCGCGGGCTATCCGTTCGCTCCGGTTGTTCCCGTCTGCGGGTTCAGGCCGGCGTAGCCGCTGAAGGGACGGCCGCAGGTGACAGCGTGGCCGTAAACGGAGTCTGTTTGACCGTAACCGGAAACAGAAGCGGCCTGCTGGAGTTCGACGTTATGCCCGCAACCTTGAAGGACAGCAATATCGGCAGGCTCACGCCGGGGGCAAAAGTCAACCTTGAGAGAGCTCTGCGGGCGGACAGCCGTATCTCCGGCCACTTTGTCAGCGGGCACGTGGATTGCTGCTCGACGATACGCGCCAAGGGGTATCGCGCCGGGAATCTGGCTTTCAGCATTCTTTTGCCGGAGCGTTTCAGGAAGAACCTGGTTCCAAAGGGCTCGATTGCCGTGGACGGGATCAGCCTGACGGCGGCGGAAGTGAAGCCCTCGTTTTTCACGGTGTTCGTGATACCTTTCACCGCGGAGCACACGACCCTGGGGCTAAAAGGGCCTGGGCAGACGGTAAATCTGGAATTCGATATGCTCGTCAAGGCGGTGCTTGCGGAATCTTCCTTGAATTCCGGTATGTTTTTGATATAATAAGGCTTCCTATCAGCCGGAGCGGATTGCAGGAACTCAGGAACTATAATCGGGGCGTGGCTCAGCTTGGCTAGANNNNGTTCAAATCCTGTCGCCCCGACCATTTACAATAGAAGCATACTGCGGTTATGAAGTATGAGGACCGCGGAAATAAAAAGCTGTTACTATGGACTCCTGTCCATAGACCGTGGATTATCATCTCTATAAAGCATGCCTAAAAAGATAACTCCCGCGAGCTTCCGAAAATACGGCAAGTTAATACACTACCCTGACATACAAACCAAAGACAAACACAAGAATCTTTTCCGCATCGTGCTCAGCGAAAGCAGGGGGCACGGATGGCGTATAGCTTATCTGGTGGTCAGGGACAGGGTGATCGGCGATCTGGAGCGGCATCCCGGCACTTTTGAGACCTTCGAGCCGGTCAAAGGGAGAGTTTTGCTTTACGTTGCCCGGGATCGAGACGCGCGCAAGATAGACTGTTTTCTGTTGGATAGGCCGATAGTGCTTTTTAAAGGCGTCTGGCACGGCGTAGTTTCTCTGGATCGCGAGGCCGAGATAAAGATAACCGAGAACGCGGTGGTTTCTTGCGAATACTGGAGCACCGGCCTGCGTCTTAACGGGACATTAGGCAGGGAATCGTAATACATCTTCATGCTTATGCGGATAAAAATAGCGGGCCTGTTTTTGTTCGTTATCCTGTTTCTTCCTCCGTCGGCTCTTCACGCCGAATTCAAACAATCCTTTTTCGCCGGGAGCTTTTATCCTGACGACCCGGAACGGTTGAAGCAGACGGTGGACGCCCTTCTTTCCGCCGCGGATCCCAACACGCCGCGGGGACGCGTTCTTGCCATTATCTCCCCGCACGCCGGTTACGATTATTCCGGCTCGACGGCGGCTTATTCCTACAAACTCATCAAAGACAAACCATACAAAACCGTGGTGATCCTCGGTTGCAGTCACCGTGTTTATTTCGAGGGCGCCCGCGTTTATGACGGCGAGGGCGTGCGTACTCCGCTGGGGGAAGTACCGGTGGACAAGGATTTTGTTTCGCTATTGTTGGGTAAAGACGAAGGTGTCATCGCCGGGGAGCAGGCTTTCGGCGGAGAACATTCGATAGAGGTGCAGCTGCCTTTTTTACAGAGGACGCTGAAGGATTTCCGTGTCGTTCCGATCCTGCTCGGCAAAATGGATTTGTCCGCTTGCCGCAGGCTGGCGGCGCTGCTGAAAGAGGCGATCGGCGGGAGAGATGACGTTCTGCCGGTGCTTTCCAGCGATATGTGCCATAGCTACGATTATAAGGAAACCGCGGCGGTTGACAAGGCTACGCTGGAGGCTGTGGAAAGAGCGGATCCGGAAGAATTATATAACGGGTTGGAGCGCGGAGTTTTTCAGCTTTGCGGCGGGACCGCGGTGGTCACCGGTATCCTGCTGGCGCGTGAAATGGGCGGCGAAAAAGCTGAGATATTGAAACATATCGATTCGGCGGAAGTCACCGGCGCCAGGCAAAAAGGCAACTGGACGGTCGGTTACTGCGCCGCTTTTATCGGCGGAGGAGACAACAGGAGGGAGGAAACTATGTTTACCCGGGAGCAGAAGAAAGAGTTGCTGCGTATAGCCAGGGATTCCATCGTTTTTTTTCTGGAGAAGGGTAAGAAACTGCAGCTAAAAGAGGAAAATTACCCGTCATTCCGCGGGAAACTGGGGGCTTTTGTGACCCTGCGCAAGGCCGGGCAATTGCGCGGCTGTATAGGG
>DIEK01000021.1:0-18813 GCA_002418595.1 Candidatus Omnitrophica bacterium UBA5776
TGGTGACCACCGCCGGCAAGCCTTCGGGTATGGCGCCGACTGCCAGGGCGATGGCGAAGATCAGGGTCTCCTTGAGGGCCGCGCCAAGCGGAATGGCGATGTCGAGCGCCCGCTTGACCCCGACCGCGAGAATGACCACCGACACGGCGACGATACCGATGGTGATCCAGGTGCTGACCTCGGCCAGTTTCTTGGTCAGCGGGGTGTCGAGATCCACGGCACTCTCCAGCATGTCGGAAATGCGGCCCAGCTCGGTGCCCATGCCGGTGGCGGCGACCACGGCGGTGGCCGTGCCGGCGGTGACCAAGGTGCCGCTGTAGACCATGCAGGTACGATCGCCCAGGACCGCATCCTTGTCGACCGGGACCAGCGTTTTTTCCACCGGCACCGATTCGCCGGTGAGCGCCGCCTCCTCGACCTGCAAATTTTTCAGGGAGACGAGCCGCATGTCGGCCGGCACGCTGTCGCCGGCGGCCAGCAGGACCACGTCGCCGGGCACTAGATCAATAGCCGGCACGGTGACGTTTCTGCCCTCGCGGATGACCGTGGCGTTCTGCGGCACCATGTCGGACAGGGCCTCGATCGCCCGCCCGGCCTTGAATTCTTGAATAAAGCCGATGATGGCGTTGATCACCACCACCGACAGCACCACCAAACCGTCGGTCATCTTGCCCAGCACCACGGCCAGCGTTCCCGAGCCGAGCAGGACCCAAATGAGGGGATTGTTGATCTGCCGCCAGAGAAGCTGCAATATGCTGTCCTTGGGTTTGCGCTTGATCTGGTTGGGCCCGTGGATCTGCAGCCGCGCCTGGGCCTCTTCCTGGCTCAGTCCGGCCTCGCTGCTGGCCAGCTCCCGAAACGCGGCCTCCGGGCTCAGGGTATGCCAAGGGGACGCGGCAGGGGATGGATTAGTGGTGATGGATCGATTGTTCATTGCGGCGTTGCTCGTTGAAGTGAATGGACGGGAAAAAGTTTGTTGCCAAGATATAAGCATCGACAGCCATTGTGCAACCGCCAATGGCGTGCACGGGGCGAAGCCGCTGCCGCGACCGGGTCATGTTCCCATGCGCCAGTGGATCGAGGACGGGTTGCGGACGGGCAGACGACGGTAGGCGAACTTCGGGTAGCCAACCATCATCGCCCCATGGCACTGGCGTCCTGGCGGCAGCCCCAGGGCTTCGGCCATCGGCGGATAGGCATTGACCGCGGCATTGAAGTATCCGGCCCAGCAGCCGCCCAGCCCCAGAACGGTTGTCGCCAGTTCCAGATAGGTCAGGGCGATGGTGCAGGTGGTGGCCGCCATGCGGTTGGCCGTTTCCGCATGGGCAACAATCACCGCCGGCGCGCCGCGCAGGATGACATCATGCCCGGCCCGCCAGCGCTCCACGGTGCGATCGAGATGGAGGGCCTTGGCCGCCTCGGGCGTCTCGGCCCGCATCCACTCCATCCAGTCGATGACCATGCCGGCCAGTTTCCGCAACTCCTGCCGATCGCCCAGAACCAGCCAGCCCACGCCCTGGGAATTGATGCCGGAGGGCGCATGGCGGGCGATGTCGATCAGCTTGGCCAGGGTGTCCCGGGGTACCGGCGTGTCCCGGTAGACACGGATCGAGCGGCGGGCACGAAGAAACTGCTCCCCTTGTTCGGACGAGCAGCGCAGTTCTGGCCGCACTGGCGGGCAGACGTCGACCGGCATATCCCGGTGACTGAAGCTGCCGGTGGGGCAAACCGCGACACAGTGGCCGCAGCGGATGCACAGGTTTGCGGCGTCCATGGCAGGCACTGGCAACGCTCCCGGCGCCCAGTCGATGATCCCCATGGGGCAGACGGCGGCACAGACGCCATCCCGGTTGCAGGTCTGCTGGTTGACGGTGAACAGTTCCATCGGGCCTCCTTTTTGGCTATGGGTTGACAGCACCCCCTGAAAAATGGTCTGTTCAGGGGCCGAAAAACGACGGCCGCGGGCTGGGCACGGGCCGCGAGATGCACTGTACCTCTTTTTTTAACGGGCACGAACACCAGCGTGGACAAAAAAGCAAAATCCGCAAAAAAAACACCACCGGCAAACACCGAGCAAGCGTCTCCCCCGGATACCGCTCCGAGCGAAAACCAGCAACCCCCCTCGGCTTCCAAGCCGCCAGTCCAGCGAAAGCCCCGATCCACGGCAAAAAAAGGCACGGGCCGCAAGCGGCGCCGCAAAAAGCCCGCGCTCCCCACCCGCCATCTGATTGCCCTCACCACCGTGGAAATCGCCTGCCTGACGCTGAGCGCCATGACCGGGATCGTGGTCCTGCTCGGCCACGCGACGGAACGTTTTTCCGGCACCAGCCTGCTGTCCCACCTTCTGCCCTTCACCACCGGAGTCCTGGCCTTGGTGGTCGCGGCCGCCCTGCTGCTGATCGGCTGGCTGCGGCTGCGACGCTGGCTGGGGCAAAAGTGGCTGTTTCTGCCGGCGATTCTGGCCCTGACCATGGTCCTGGTTATTGGCGGCTTTGCCCTCAAGGGCTCCTTTTTCTTTGCCTTCAGCCAGTTTCGCATCCTGGTCGGCGGCAAGGAGGAAGCCAGCCGGATCACGCTCACCCATCAGGTGTTTGCCGCCTATCGCCGCCACGACCCATCCCAGTTGCGGCAGATGATCGAACGGGCCAAACCCTATGGCCCGGACATCGACGCCGCGGCCCAGGCCTTTGGGCTTGATCCGGACCTGCTCCATGGCATCGCCGCGACCGAATCATCCTTTCTTCCTCGCGAGAGCAAGGACGGCGGCCAGGGGTTGTTCCAGATCACCCAGGTTCCGGAAGCGGCCCTGCGCGAAGCGGGCAGCCGGCTTGGGGTCGATCGGCCGGTGATCACCAATCACCGTCACAACGGCTTCATCGCCGCAGCCACCCTCAACCACTACCTCGGCCAGATGAACAACGACCTGTTTCTCGGCCTGCTGGCCTATAACATCGGTCCAAAAAACGGCGGGCTGCGCTTCATCATGCAGCAGTACGGGGCCACCGATTTCATCACCGTGCAGCCCTATCTCCAGCAGCTGCCGCGCGACTATCCCATCCGGGTGCTGTCCCAGGCTCTGGCCTTCCGTCTGTTTCGCAAGGGGGGAACCCTGCCGGCCTACGAGGAAGGGCTGAACGCGGTGCGCATCCAACACATCGGTATTCCCGGACTCTAGCCCCCAACCAGCCGCCCGGTGCCGCCCCTTCTCCTTTCTGGATGGAGGAAAGATTTCCAAATCAATCCTTACGGGAATATAATATTGACGGAGAATAGACCGATTTGCTATAGCATACCACCATTCTCCCGATTGATTTTCCCGCTGAAACCGTCCGGTTTCCTCGGCACACCGCCGCGAGGGAATGGAACAGCGTGGGAGAACAAAGGAGGGGTTGCTCCTGGCGGATAAACGGCAGTGGAAACCGCAAGGTTCCATGTCGCCATGCAAAATGATCGCGTGTTGATCTTTCACGAGCGCCCTGGCCATGGGGCCCGTTGCATCCACAACGTATACTGCAGGATTTTCTATGAAAGGAATCTACGCTGGAAGTTACGATCCGCCGACCAACGGCCATCTGTGGATGATTGACCAGGGGGCCCGTCTGTTCACCAAATTTTATGTGGCGGTCGGCCAGAATTCACAAAAGGAGTACACCTTCTCCCTGGATGAGCGGATGCAGATGCTCAAGGAGATCTGCGGCCGGTACCGCAACGTGGAGGTGGTCCACTTTGAAAACAAATTCCTGGTCAAATACGCCGAGTCCATCGGTGTTGATTATATCCTGCGCGGCATTCGCAACGAAAAGGACTACACCTACGAGCGCGGCATGCGGTACGTCAACAGCAACATGAACGACTCCATCCAGACCCTGTTCATGATGTCGCCACGCCATTTGGTGGAGGTGAGTTCTTCCCTGGTCAAGGGATTGGTGGGTTCGGACGACTGGGAACTGGTGGTGCGCGAATATGTTCCGGATACGGTCTACTACAAGATGCTGAGCAAATTCGGTCGAATACACCTCCATCACACCCGCCGGCGAATTCTCGAGAAAATCTAGGCAACTGGGGCATCGCACGGTCCGCCTTCCGGTGGGCCCGTTTTCCCACCTTTTTCTTGAGCTTATCCGCCTCTTCATGGCGCCTGCCCCTCACCGGCAACGATCAAATTCGTCTGCCGGCAATCGCCCGCCGCTCCCCGTGTTGCGAGTATTGTCTCTTGATCCAAGGTACGCCACATCCTCTTGGCCGTCCATGCGCTTTCTGCAGCACCCACCGGGATCCTGTCTGCTTGAAGAATGGGCCGCCGAGGCGTACAATGGGCGCGGCGTTGTTCGCCGCTGAAGGGGAAAAGATACCTATTTAATTGCATTCGACTCAAAAAGGAAAACAAACGTATGGAATGGTTGTGGGATATCAGCATTTGGAGCTCCCTCTTGACACTGACCGTGTTGGAAATTGTGCTCGGCATCGACAACATCGTGTTCATCACCCTGCTGGTGGACAAGGTGCCGGCGGGCAAACGCGCCTTTGCCCGCCAATTTGGCCTGCTGGCCGCCATGGGCACCCGCATCCTCCTGCTGATGTCGGTGGCCTGGCTGGCCAAACTGGTCGCGCCGCTCTTCGAGGTGGCGGGCCATCCTGTTTCCGGCCGTGACCTGGTGCTGCTGCTCGGCGGTCTGTTTCTCATCTACAAGGCGGTGATCGAAATCCACGGCAGCCTGGAAGGCGGCGACGAGGCACACGGCCCCAAACACCTGGCCTCGCAGCTGCCGCTGGTCATTGCCCAAATCGCCATCATCGACATCGTCTTTTCCCTGGATTCGGTGATCACCGCCGTTGGTTTGGCCGACCATCTCTGGGTGATGATCGCCGCCATTGTCATGGCCATCGGCGTCATGATGGTGGCCGCCAAACCGATCGGCCAGTTTGTCGCTCAACATCCGACCGTCAAGATGCTGGCCCTGTCCTTCCTGGTCCTGGTGGGCGTGGCCCTGGTGGCCGAGGGCACCGGTCACGAGATGCCCAAGGGATACCTCTATTTTGCCATGGCCTTTTCCTTCATCGTCGAGATACTCAATCTCCGGCTGCGCAAAAAGGCCGCGCCGGTCCAGCTGCACCAGGTCTACGACCGGGTTCGCCTCCCGGACACCGAAGCAGGCGGCAACCACTGAGCTGCGGCAATGTCAGCCGCATGCGGAAGACATCGTTGCCGCCGGTCCAGCACCCACCCGTCGGCTGTTCCCGGACCGTACTCGATCCCGTCCCTGTCGGCTCAACAACCGCCAGGAACGGGCCAATCGTTCTCCCTTCGCCCTGTATCCTTTTGTCCCAGCCCGGCTTTTTTCCTTTCTTGACAAGTTTCCCCCACAGGGATAAGGAAAAGGCCTTCTATCCGTTTTCCTCAATGCAATAATTTTCCCAGATGCCCCAGGAGCGCCGCATGACAACGGAACAACCTGATTTGGAAAACATCCTTACCGCCTACGGCCGGGAACGGGACAACCTCATCCCGCTGCTGCAGGAGGTACAGGACCGTTTTCGGTATCTTTCCCCAGAGGCGGTGCAGGCGGTGGCCGATCACCTCGAACTCTCGGCCAACGACGTCTACGGCGTGGCCACCTTTTACGCTCAATTCCGTTTCGTGCCGCCCGGCCTGCACCACATCAAGGTGTGCGAGGGCACGGCCTGCCATGTGCGCGGCAGCGACCGCATTCTCGAATCCATCAGCCGCGCCACCGGCATCGCCCCTGGCCAGACCAGCAGCAATGGCCAGTTCAGCCTGGAACGGGTGGCCTGTTTCGGCTCCTGCGCCCTGGCCCCGGTGGTGGTGGTGGACGACAAGGTCTACGGTCGGATGACCGCCGCCAAAACCAACAAGCTCATTGAGGACAAGAAATGAGTTTCGCCGCGCGACAACAACAGGCACAAATCGTCTGGCAACGTTTTGAGCAGCCGGACCGGCCCCGCATTCTCATCGGGTCGGCCACCTGCGGCCGCGCCGCCGGATCGCTGGAAGTCATGGCCGCCTTTGCCGCCGAACTGGCCAAACAGGGATTGACCGAATCCGTGGACGTGGTCGAGGTCGGCTGCCTGGGCATGTGCTATGCCGAGGTGCTGGTGGAGATCCGTGGCCGCGACGGCAAGCGGGTCCTGTACCAGAGTGTGGAGCCGCGCCATGTCGAGGCCTTGGTCGATGCCCAGCTGGTGCGGGGCGAGGTCTTTGCGCCGCTGGCCCTGGCGGTGATGAACGACACGGATGAAACCGTTCCTGCCTTCACCGACCTGCCGATGATCCAGCCCCAGGTGCGGATCGTGCTGCGCAACTGCGGCATCATCGACCCGACCAATATCGACCACTACCTGGCCCAGGGCGGCTACAGCGGCATGGCCCGCGCCTTTTCTCTGGGGCCGGAACAGGTGATCGAGGAGATGAAGGCGTCCGGCCTGCGCGGTCGCGGCGGGGCCGGTTTCCCCACCGGGGTCAAGTGGGGGTTTGCCCGCAGCTCGGTGGCGGATCAGAAATACGTGATCTGCAACGCCGACGAGGGCGACCCGGGCGCGTATATGGACAGGAGCGTTCTGGAAGGGGACCCGCATTCGGTCATAGAAGGCTTGATTATAGCCGGGTACGCCATAGGCGCCGGCAGGGGGTATATGTATATCAGGGCCGAATATCCGCTTGCCGTGGAGCGGGTCAAGAAGGCGATAGAACAGGCTTATGAATGCGGGCTGTTGGGCAAGAACATTCTGGGGACAGATTTCTCTTTCGACATAGATATACGTCTCGGCGCAGGGGCTTTCGTCTGCGGCGAAGAGACCGCGCTCATCGCTTCCATCGAAGGAAAACGCGGGACGCCGCGGCCCAGACCGCCGTACCCCTCGGTGTCCGGGTTATGGGGCAAACCGACCGCCATAAACAACGTCGAGACCTTGGCGAACGTGCCGTATATTATCCTGGAAGGCGGTGACAAGTTCGCCTTGATAGGCACGGAGAAATCCAAGGGCACCAAAGTTTTCGCCCTCACCGGCAAGGTCAGAAATTCCGGGCTGGTGGAAGTCCCGATGGGCATCACTTTGCGCGAGATAGTTTTTGATATCGGTGGAGGCATGCTCGGGGATAAACCGATCAAGGCGGTGCAGACCGGAGGTCCTTCCGGCGGGGTCATACCCGTGGACCAACTGGATACCCCGGTGGATTACGAGAACCTGCAGAAACTCGGTTCCATCATGGGGTCCGGCGGGATGATCGTCATGGACGAAAGCGACTGCATAGTCGACATCGCCAAGTTTTATCTGGGTTTTTGCGTGGAAGAATCCTGCGGCAAATGCGCGCCGTGCCGCATAGGAGGATACCAGATGCTGAATCTGCTCAACGGCATCGCCGAAGGCGCCGGTTCTCTCGAGGACCTCGACAAGCTGCGCCGCGTGGCACTGGCAATGCAGAGGGCCTCTCTGTGCGCCCTGGGCCAGACGGCCGCCAATCCGGTAATGTCCACTTTGAGGTATTTCGAGCAGGAATACCGCGAACACATCGTCAACAGGAAATGCCGTTCGCACAAATGCCGCAGCCTGATGACGTATTCCATAATACAGGATAAATGCAAACGCTGCCGCGTGTGTGTGATCAATTGTCCGGTCAACGCCATAGAAGGCGACAGGGAAAAAGGTTTCTTTATAGACGTTTCTAAATGCGTGAAGTGCGGCAAGTGTTTTGAAGTCTGCAAATTCCAGGCCATCGCCAAGGAGTGAAGATGTTGATAAAGGCAAAAATAAACGGCATTGAAGTGCAGGTGGAGAAAGGCACCACCATATTGGAAGCGGCCGGCACCGTCCAGGTCAAGATCCCCACGCTTTGCAAACACCCGGACCTCCACGCCTCTGCTGCCTGCGGCATCTGTATCGTCAAGGTCAAGGGTTCGGCAAGGATGCTGCGCGCCTGCTGCACGCCCCTGGAAGAAGGAATGGATATAATCACGCACGACCCGGAGATCATATCCGTCAGGCGCACCGTCCTGGAATTGATACTTTCCAAGCATCCCAACGACTGCCTTAAATGCGGGCGCAACAACGATTGCGAATTGCAGAAACTCGCCGCGGATTTCGGCATCAGGCAGGAATCTTTCAAGAACTTTCTTTCGCCTCTGCCGCCGGACGATTCGACCGGCACCATCGTGCTGGAGCCTCAGAAATGCATCCTCTGCGGCAGGTGCGTGGACGTCTGTCAGAATATGCAGAACGTCTGGGCGCTTTCTTTCCTGGAGAGAGGGTTCGAAACCCGTATATCTCCGGCAGGGGATATCAAGCTTGCGGATTCCCCCTGCGTCAGATGCGGACAGTGCTCCAATCACTGCCCGACCGGAGCTATAGTGGAGAAGGACGACACCAACAGGGTCTGGACCGCTTTACAGGACCCGGATAAATACTGCGTGGTGCAGATCGCCCCCGCCGTAAGGGTGGCGATAGGCGAGGCCTTCGGCTATCCGGTGGGCACAAATCTCACCAAGAAGCTTTACGCGCTTTTGCGCAGGCTGGGGTTCAAGGCGGTTTTCGACACAAATTTCGCGGCCGATGTTACCATAATGGAAGAAGGCAACGAGTTCGTGGAGCGCCTCACCAAACAAAAAGGTCCGCTGCCTCTTATTACCACCTGTTGTCCGTCCTGGGTGGATTTTATGGAAAAATTCCATTCCGATATGATCGAATATTTCTCCTCCTGTAAATCCCCGCAGGAGATACTGGGCGTGCTGGCAAAAACCTATTACGCGCAAACGAAAGGCATAGACCCCGCGAAGATATATGTGGTTTCCATAATGCCTTGCACCTCCAAAAAATACGAGATCAAGAGATGCGAGGAGATGTTCGCTTCCGGCTGTCAGGACGTGGACGTTTCGCTCACCACGCGCGAACTGGCGAGAATGATAAAGCAGGCCGGTATAGATTTCGTCAATCTCCCGGATGAGGATCCGGACCATATACTGGGGGATTATACCGGGGCCGGCGTAATTTTCGGCGCGACCGGAGGAGTTATGGAAGCCGCTTTGCGCACCGCGTATTTCGTGCTGAACGGCAAAAACCTCAAGAAGGTGGATTTCGAAGACCTGCGCGGGCTTAACGGGGTCAAGGAAGCCGAAGTGCAAATCGACGGTAAAAAGATCCGCGTGGCGATCGCCCACGGTTTGAGCAATGTCGAATACGTGCTGAATAAGGTCAGGGAAGCCAAGAAGAACAACCTGGAGATCCCGTATCATTTTATAGAGGTAATGGCCTGCGCCGGCGGCTGCGTCGGCGGCGGCGGTCAGCCTTACGGAGTGACCGACGAGTTGAGGAAGAAACGCGCGGGAGGACTTTACCAGGACGACAGGGATTGCAGTGTGAGGTTCTCCCATGAGAACCCTTATATAAAGAAACTTTATGCGGAATATCTAGGCAAGCCTTTAGGCGAAAAATCCGAGCATTTACTGCATACGCATTACAAGGCCAGGCCGGTCTATGTAAAATAGGCCGTTGTCAGGCGCTGGTCCTGAAGGCGAAGAGGCCGTGAGCTTCCGAGCCCAAGGGGAAAAGACTTCCGGCTATGTTTATCCCGGTTTTTCTCCGCGGGATGGAGAGAAACCGGTTTTTTTATACGCAGTAGAAATCCGCGGAAATTCCCGGCCTGTTCAAGCCGGTAATTTCTGCGGCTTGATTAGTATCGTGTCCCCGGAAGTTTAAAAAATGGCAGGAGGTGTTATGCAGCGCAGATTGGGGTTCGTGGGAATAATCGTGGATGACAGGGAGAAAACCGCTTCAGCCGTCAACGCCGTGCTCAGCGAACACGGCGGTATCATCGTAGGCAGGATGGGAATGCCTTACGCGCGCAAGTCCTGCTGCGTGATCACGCTGATCGTGGACGCTTCCACCGACGAACTGGGAGCGCTGACCGGAAAACTTGGAGCGCTGCAAGGCGTATCGGTCAAATCGGGACTTGGGAAGCAGTCTAAATGAACCGGCGCGCGGAAGAATAGGATGAGGGTCGTGTCCAGAGCGGAGTGTCTGATAAACAAGCTTTGCGGACGTGGCAGTCTAAGTAAAAAGGAACTGGCATATCTACTTTCCCGGCGGATCTCGTCCGGAGACGAAAGGCTGCTTTTCCGGCGTGCCGACAGCCTGCGGGGCTCGCATGCCGGAGGCGGGATAATAGTGCGCGGCATAGTGGAGTTTTCCAATATCTGCCGAAACCGCTGCGTTTACTGCGGTTTGAATTCCGGCAACGTCCGCTTGAGGCGCTATTGTATGACAACCGAGGATATCCTTGCCTGCGCGCGCGCCATATATAAGTCCGGCATCCGGAGCATAGTCCTGCAGTCAGGAGAATCGGCTTCCATCCGGGCGGAGTGGCTGGCGGAAGTGATCAAACGTATAAAAAAGCTTTATCCGGCGGCAATCACTATTTCCGCGGGGGAGCGCAGCCGCAGTGACTACGCTCTCTGGAAAAAGGCCGGGGCGGACAGGTATCTCCTGAAAATAGAGACCACCTGCGCCGACCTTTACCGCCGTTTGCATCCCGGTATGAAACTAAAAACGCGGTTGCTTTGCCTGCGCGCCTTGAAAGAACTTGGTTATCAAACCGGTTCAGGCTGTATCACCGGTTTACCCGGGCAGACCGCCGAGAGCATAGCGCAAGACCTTTTGTTTTTCCGGCGGTCCGCTATGGGAATGATAAGTATAGGCCCTTTCATTCCGCATCCGAGAACACCGCTCTCCGCTTGCGCTCCGGCCGATACCGTACCGGTGTTGCGGGCGATAGCGCTTGCCAGACTGCTCAATCCATGCGCGCACATCCCGGTAACTACAGCCTTGCGCCGTTCTTCCGGCAGAGAGGCATACAAGGCTCTGGAGTGCGGAGCGAACGTGGTAATGTTTAATTTCACTCCGGCAGTCTTCCGGCGCCTTTACGATCTTTATCCCGGCAGGTCGAAAGCGCGTTTTGACGCCGGGCGGGAACTGGATGTATTGCGCGCGTACGCGGCCCGGGCCGGCAGGGAACTCGATTTTTCCCGGGGGGATTTTCAGTCAGAATAATCTTCCGGGGACACGATACTTTAAAAGTATCGTGTCCCCGGATAATTAAAGTATCGTGTCCCCGGATAATTACGTATAATTAAGTATCGTGTCCCCGTATAATTTAGATTTACTTTTCGGCCGCAGATGGTAAAATAAATATACTATGAAAGAAGTTGTAGAGCGTATCTTACAGGAAGAACAGGATTCGAAGAAAAAGATCGAACAGGCAAAGCAGCAGGCGGAGCGGATTGTTTCCGAAGCGCGGGCGCAAGCCTGTAAAATCCTCGAAGAATCTGCGGAACAGTCGCGCGTCTCCGCCCTGGAGCGGCAAAAGGCTGTCCGCGCGGAATACCTTGCCGAAAAAGAGAGCATGCTAAACGGCGCCCGCGAAGAATACGCGGCCTTGCGCAAGGCAAAAGAAAAGAACGTCCCTTCCGCGGCCCGGAAGATATTCTCCGAAATAATTTCCCTGTAGCGCCCCGCCGGCGGAAAGCCGCGGAAATCAAGAAACCGTAATATTGAAAAGGACCGTAACAGGCAGACGGCGGCGTTTTTACCCAAGCCGGCCAGAATAATGCAGGATCTAAGTAAATACTCTTTTGCCAACGCCAGGATCAGGGCGATGCTCTCCGCGCTTCTGCCGGAGGAGTTTTTTGTCTCCTTGACCGGGGCCGGCGACTTGCAGGAAGCGTTGGCGCTCTTCAAGGGAACCGCATATTCTCCGTTGTCGGAAGGTATGAATATATCTTCTTCCGCCGACCTGCCCGCCGCCGAACGTTTCATCGCCGCTCACGAATCCGCGGCTTACCGCAAGGTTATTTCGTCTATCTCTTCCGCAAAGGAAAGGGACTTCCTGGCGCTGCTCCGTCAGAAGCTGGAGATAGAACAGTTAAAGACCGCCTTGCGTATTTGGCACCGCAGGCTGCCTGTCGCCTGGGAAGATTACATAGACAAGACGGGAAGCGGGTCCGCGCTGGATTTCGGAAAACTTGTCGATGCGGAAAACATCGAGGAGTTTATTCTGCTGCTGGATGATTTGCCGTATAAACGCGCGCTGATGAGCGGCCGGGAACAATTTAAGCGGGAGGGTAAGCTTTTCTATCTGGAAGTCGCGCTCGATATGGATTATTACGACAGGGTCGCCGCGGCTATCTCCCGTCTTTCTCCTGCGGACCGCAGGGTCGCTTCTCGTATAATCGGCGTCGAGATAGACATCGAAAACATAAACCTGCTTCTGCGCTTCAGAAAATATTATTCCCGGAACATGTCGGAAATGCTCGACTGGTTCATCCCTGGAGGCTTAAGGCTCAACAAGGACCATGTGCGGAGCTCCTATACCAGCAACGGGATCACGCAGGTGGTCAACAGCCTCTCATTGGGTCCCTATTCGCGCATAAAAGGGATATTCGAAGAGAACTTTTTTCTCATTGAGAGTTTTCTCTACGGACTGCTGGCGAAGGAAGTGAAGGGGGCGCTTTCCGGTTTTCCGTTCACCATAGGAACGGCGATGGCATACCTGGTCTCAAGCCGCAGGCAGGCCGGACTGCTGGTATCCATTCTTTACGCCAAGGCTTACGGACATTCCAAAGAAAATATAATGCAATCTTTGAACATCGGGGTATAAAAATGCTCGGTCCCTGTGAAATGGAGCTTATCAACATAGCAGTGCTTAAAGAAGACGCCGAGCAGACCGTCGCGCAGCTGCTGAAGCTCGGCAATTTCCATCCCGTGGACATCCGCAGGATCGAGTCCGGCTTGAACGAGCTTTCGGCATCGGAAACGCAGAAAGAGGCCGGAGATTGGGAAAAGCTTGCCGCGCGCCTGCGCCAGACGTGCGCGTCTTTGGATTTCCGCCCTTCCTCGGGGCCGGAGTTGATGACATCCGCTCTCTTCGGGCAATTCTCCTATTCAACCGCGGAGCAGAAGCTTAATGCGATTGACGCGGAGGCCGCAAGCCACATATCCAAAAGAGAAGAACTGCGGGAAGAGATTCGCACCCGGACGGCGATGCTCAACCGGGTGCCCGCTATATTGCCTATCCCTCTGAAGAGAAGGGACAGCTCCTACAGTTTCCTGGAAGTGGCTTCCGGGACAATAGCCGATAATAACCTGGATCTGCTTGAGCGCAGTCTTTCCGGAATTCACAGCGTGGTTTATCCTTTCCGCAAAGAGCCCGGCGGCAGGACGGCGTTGCTGCTTATAGGACTGCGCCGCGACAAACCGTATATAGAAAAGGTGCTTTCCGATACCGGGTTCGAGAAGAAAGATTTCTCCGGCCAGGGCGAGGCCGTGGGAGGCGAGATACAGCTCAAGCTGAAAGTGCAGATAGAAAAGGACAAAAGGGGCATAGAAATGGAGTCCGCCGCCCTGGCGGAGATCGCCGCGCATTCGGGAGAAGAACTGTCGCAAATCCACACTTTCATCAGGCTCAAGAGGTCGATCTCAGAGGCGCGCAGGTATTCCTGCAACACCGACAAGACGGTTCTGTTTTCCGGCTGGGTGCCGGAGGACGAAAAGGAAAAGGTCGTTTTCAGGATCAGGCAGATGGCCAATTGTCTTTACCTGGAAGAAAAAAGTCCGGATGAATTGGGGATATCCAAGGAAGACGTCCCGGTGCTCTTGAAACATTCGGCGTTAATAAGACCGTTCGAACTGCTGATCGAATCTTACGGAATACCGCGTTACGGCAGCGTGGACCCCACCTTGTTCACCGCCGTAACTTTTCTGCTTATGTTCGGCGCGATGTTCGGCGACCTTGGACACGGTTTGCTGCTTCTGGCAGCCGGTATCCTGATTATGCGCAGCCGCAGCGATAAAGTACGACAGGCAGGGGCTCTCACTTCATACGCGGGAGGCGTATCGGCCCTGTTTGGCCTGCTTTACGGCAGCGCTTTCGGGTTCGAGTTCGATTCATTGTGGATCAGGCCGATAAACAACATTCTCGGTATATTTAAAATAAGCGTGATATTCGGTATAACTGTGATCTCGTTGGGAGTGGCGCTGAATGTTTTCATCTCTTTACGCGACCGCAATTACGCCAAGGCCTTTTTCGACAAGGCCGGATTGATATCAGGGATCATCTACTGGAGCGGGATCGCTCTGGCGGTCAGACTCGCCGTTCCCGGCGCCGGGCCGGTCCCCGCAGGCTATTTTATTTTGCTCGGCGCCTGTTTTGTGGTATTATTTCTCAAACCTCTGGTGGATATCTTCGCCGGCAGGGCGCATGAAGGGGTTTTTGTACTGCTCATGGAGACGGTGATAGATATGATGGAGATCGTTATGGGGTATCTGGCCAACACCGTCTCTTTTATCCGCGTCGCGGCATTCGCCCTGGCGCACGCCGGGTTGTTCATGGCGATCTTTGAGCTTTCCAAGCTGCTGAAGGACGTCGGTTCCGGCTTCGTTTCTCTGTTGATCATTATCGGCGGGAATATACTGGTGCTGCTTCTGGAGGGGATGGTGGTGGGGATACAATCGCTGAGGCTTAATTATTACGAATTTTTCTCGAAGTTCTTCGTGAGCGGCAAGAACGTTTATAAACCGTTGAGCGTGTGACAACAGCTATAAAATGGAAAGATCCCGGCGTTTCGGGATCGTATCCGGCCGGACAACATGACGCGGCGGCGCCGCGTAAGTTCCGGCTGCATTCAAGGAGGGGGAAAAGCATGATAAGAACTGGATTGATATCGAGAACACTGAAGGTGGCATTGCCGGCGGCCGCGGCCGTCGCTTTCACCGGATTTTTCTGCGCGGTATGCGCGGCGGAACCGGCTTCGGCGGCGAATACCGGCTCGGTCAGCTGGGCGTTTCTTTCCGCTGCTTTATCCGCCGGGCTGAGCGCTCTGGCCGCCGGTATCGCCGTGGCCTATGTGGGTGCGGCTGCGGTGGGGGCGATGAGCGAGAAACCGGAACTGGCCGGCAGGGCCCTGATATACGTAGGCCTGGCCGAAGGTATCGCGATATACGGATTGATTATCGCCATTATGATCTTGAGCAGGGTGTGATCGGTTATGAGATTATTCTGCATTGCCGACAGCGACAGCGTCCTCGGGTTCAGGCTGTCCGGTATTGAAACCATGGAAGTCCGCACCGCCAGGGACGCGGAAGAGGCGTTCAAAGTCGCTTTTTCCTCCGAAGGAGTGGGGATCCTGGTCATTACGCGGAAAGCCGCCGACCTGGTCAGGGACAAGGTGAACGGTATGATATATACCCAGGAAGTCCCGCTTGTTCTGGAGGTGCCTTCGCTGGGGGACAAACCGGGGGCGGAGAGCGCCGACGATTTGCTTAAAGGCGCGATAGGGATCAGTCTTTGAGGATGGCCATTATGGAAAAACAACTGGATAGAAAAGAAACGAATTCGGAAAACGCCGAAGTCATATGCGGGAAACTGAAGAATAACGCTGAGACCGAGAGCGCCGAGATACTTGAGCGCGCCCGCAAAGAGGCGAGTGATATTCTCGGCCGTGCGAGAGATGAAGCCGCCCGGCAGGCGGAGACATTCATGCAGCGGGTTGAGCAGGAAGCGGCTCTCCTTTGCGAAAAGATAGTTTCTTCCGGCAAGCTGGAGAAAAAAAGGGTTTTTCTCGAGGAACGCGGCCGTCTCACTGCCGCCGTCTTTGACGCCGTGCATCAGGCGGCGCTCGGGTTCCGGGACAGCCCGGAATATCCGGTTTTTTTGAAGAAGCTGATATGCGAAGGCGCCGGGATGCTGGAAGACGCGAGCCTGCATGTTATATTCCCGCCGGATGACGGAGGACTGTTCGGCGACGGATTCCGCGCGGAAGTGCAGTCCGCCTGCGCGGAGGCCGTCGGAGCCACGGTGGCGCTTTCTTTTTATGCCGGAGATTTCAGGGATATCGGCGTCATTATGCGCACCGAGAGCGGCAACCGCATATTCGACGGGCGTTTCTCTTCTCTTCTGCAGCAGAGATACGACGAGTTTTACGGAAAAATAATGAAGGAGATGTTTTAAATGGAAAAGGTCGCCGGTAAGGTCTATAGGGTGGTCGGGCCGGTAGTCGAGATCGAAGGCGTTTCTTCCCTGCGCATGCTGGACATGGTGGAAGTGGGCGGTTACCGCCTCGTGGGCGAGGTCATGCGTTTAAAAGGGGACAGGGCGTTCGTCCAGGTTTATGAGGATACCACTTCCGTCAAGGCCGGCGATCCGGTATACACGCAGGGGTTTCCTCTTTACGTGGAGCTTGGCCCCGGACTGCTGGGCAACATTTACGACGGGATACAGCGTCCCTTGGAGGTTATCCGCCGGAAGGAAGGTTTTTACATCAGCAGAGGGGTCAGCGTTTCCGCGCTCGACCGGCAGAGGCGCTGGCATTTCGTTCCGCTGCGCGCCCCCGGAGAGGAATTGCCTGCCGGCTCCTGCCTGGGAGAGGTGCAGGAGACTTCATTGATACGCCACAGGATCATGCTTATGCCGGAGACTTCCGGGAAGCTGGTGTGGATCGGCGGAGAGGGGGATTATTCGCTTGAGGATAAAGTCGCCGTGGTGGTGACCCAAGACGGGCGGCAGGAGGATGTTTTCATGCTGCAGCGCTGGCCGGTGAGAAAAGCCAGGCCGTATATAGAGCGTCTTAAATTGAAAGACCCTTTGATAACCGGACAGCGCGTCATAGATACGCTTTTCCCGGTGGCGAAAGGCGGCTGCGTGGCCGTCCCGGGAGGTTTCGGCACAGGCAAGACCGTGGTTCAGCACCAGCTCGCGAAATGGAGCGACGCCGAGGTGGTGATATTCGTGGGTTGCGGGGAGCGCGGCAACGAGATGACCGACGTGCTGATGAATTTCGCCAAGTTGGTCGATCCCCGCACGCAAAAGCCTCTTTCCGAGAGGACCATCTTCATTGCCAATACCTCGAATATGCCTGTCGCCGCCAGGGAGGCGAGCATCTACACCGGGATAACCATGGCGGAATATTACCGGGATATGGGATACAACGTGGCCCTTATGGCGGATTCGACTTCCCGCTGGGCGGAGGCGCTGCGCGAATTGTCCGGAAGGCTTGAGGAGATGCCGCTGGAGGAAGGATTCCCGGCGTATCTGCCGTCGCGCCTGGCGGAGTTTTACGAGAGGGCGGGCAAGGTCAGGTCGCTCGATAAAAAAGAGGGGTCGATCACCATCATAGCCTCGGTATCTCCGCAGGGCGGAGATTTCTCCGAGCCGGTGACTTCCCATACCAAAAGGTTCATCCGTTGTTTCTGGGCGCTGGACAGGGATCTGGCCAACGCCAGGCATTATCCTTCCATAAGCTGGATAGACAGTTATTCCGAGTACCTCGACGACATAAAAGAGTGGTGGCACGACAATATAGATGAGAAGTGGCTTTCCTTGCGTTACCTGATGATGGACCTTTTGCAAAAGGAGCAGAGGTTGCAGCAGGTGGTGAAGCTCGTCGGGCCCGACGTCCTGCCGCAGACACAAAGACTGGTGCTGGAGGTATGCCATATTTTCAAGAATACCTTCCTGCAGCAGGCGGCGTTCGACAAGGTGGACACTTATTCTTCGGCGAAGAAGCAATTCTTGATGTTGAAAACCATAGTGGATTTTTACCACGTTTCGGAAGGGCTATTACAGAAAGGCGTGACCCTGGCGGAGATCAAGGGCCTTGGGGTCTATCAGGACGTGATCAGGATGAAATTGCGTTATACCGAAGATGATCTGGAGAGCCTGGCCGGCCTTTCGGCCAGGATAGCCGACAGCGTAAAAGAACTGGAGTTTTGACATGGGACAACAATATGCTCTCAGGGAATACGTGGGGCTGGAAGAGATAGTCGGCCCAATATTTTTGATCCGCAATACCCATAACGTCGGGTACAACGAGGTGGTCGAGATCGCGGACGAATCGGGGAAGATCCGCACCGGCGTTACCCTGGAAGTCGGAAAAGGATACGCGGTGGTGGAGGTGCTGGGGGGGACGAGCGGCCTTTCACTGTGTAACAGCAGGATCAGGTTCAAGGAAAAACCCCTTATGTTGGTGGTCTCGGAGGAGATGCTGGGCAGGGTGTTCGACGGCAGGGGAAACCCGCTGGACGGGATGCCCAGGCCGGCGGCCGATGAGATGCTGGACGTTAACGGGCTTGCCATAAATCCCACGGCGCGCGACTATCCGAAGAACATCATCGAGACCGGGATATCGGCCATAGACGTCATGAACACGCTCGTGCGCGGGCAGAAACTTCCGATTTTTTCCGGGAGCGGCATGCCGCACGACCTGATCGCCACGCAGATCGCCCGTCAGGCGCGCGTCAAGAACGAGAGTTTCTGCGTCGTATTCGCCGCCATGGGCGTCAAGTACGATACCGCGCGGTTCTTTCTGAAGAGTTTCGAGGACAGCGGCGTTCTGGAAAGAGTCACCATGTTCCTCAGTCTGGCCGACAGTCCCTCGATCGAGCGCATCACGACGCCCCGCCTTGCCTTGAGCTGCGCCGAATACCTGGCGTTCAGGAAGAACATGCACGTGTTGGTAATCATGACCGATATGTCGAACTATTGCGAAGCGCTGCGGGAGCTTTCCACTATCAGGGGTGAGATCCCTGCCAGGAAAGGATATCCCGGATACCTTTACAGCGACCTTGCCAGTCTCTACGAGCGCGCCGGGATGATAAAGGGCGTGAACGGTTCGATCACGCAGCTGCCGATATTGACCATGCCTAACGACGATATCACCCATCCCATCCCGGACCTTACCGGTTATATTACGGAGGGGCAGATAGTGCTGGAGCGCGAGATGTTCAGCCGCGGCATCTATCCTCCCATCGCCG
>DIEK01000021.1:18892-31407 GCA_002418595.1 Candidatus Omnitrophica bacterium UBA5776
TGCGCCCTGGCCGCCATAATCGGCGAAGAAGAATTGTCTCCTCTGGACAAGCTTTACCTGCAGTTCGGCGAATCATTCGAGCGCAGGTTTCTTTCCCAGAAATACGACGAAAGGCGGACGCTGGAGGAAGGACTTTCGATAGGGTGGGAGGTTCTTTCCCTGCTGCCCAAGGAAGAACTGCTGCGCATACGCGACGAACACATAGAAAAATACTACGTGCGAAAATGAGAGTAAACGTAGCCGCGACGAAAACCAACCTTTTGAAGATGCGCAAGAGCCTGGAGCTCACCCGCGAGGGCTATGAACTGCTGGACGAGAAACGCAGGATATTGATTAACGAGCTTACTTCGCTTGTCCGCGTAATGGACCGGCTGCAGCGTCAGGCTTACGAGAGCCTCCGCCTGGGATATGCCGCGCTTGAGCAGGCGGTGGTGGCCATGGGGCGCAGAAAGGTGGAGGAATTGAGCCTGTCTGTGGAGACGGAGCAGACCATCCGCATTTCGCAGCGCCGCGTTATGGGCGTGAGCCTCCCTGTGATAGACGCCAAGGTCAAACAGAACTCCCCCTATTTTAGCTGCCCCGGGGTAAGCTTCTACGTTGACGAAACTATAACCAGATTTTCCTCCTTTGTGGAGATACTCGCTTCCCTGGCTGAGAAGAAGATAGCGGTTCTGCGCCTTGCCAGGGAGGTCAAAAAGACCATACGCAAGGTAAACGCCCTGGAAAAGATATACCTGCCTTATTATAAAGACGGCGTGAAATACATAAACGACAGGCTTGACGAGGAATCCAGGGACGCCTTTTCGATGCTCAAGATCATAAAGAAGAATCTGGCGCATTAACGCTATATTTGAATGTTGGGGGGTGAAGATGTCGATCAAAACCATAGCTTTAGCGGTGGCGGGTGCGGTATCGGGAGTGCCCACGGCGAAATACGCCATTTATCTTGCCAAGCTTATCGGAGCCAGGGTAGCCGGTATTTATGTTATAGACGAGCACAGTGTGGCGGAATTGCTGCGCAACCGCGTGTTCGTGGAAGTGGAAGCGCGTGAATACGAGAAAGAGCTGCGGGAACAGGGAAGCATACTGCTGGAACGCATCGGGCGCATGGCCGAGGCCAAGGGGGTCGCTTTCGAGCCGTTCCTTCTGTCAGGGGACGTCCATCGCATGGTGATCAGTAAGACCGCCGAGATCGGCGCCGACCTGCTGGTGTTGGGGAAGATAAAGGAGTGGGAATCGCGGAAAGAAGTTTTTTACGACCCGGGGGAACAGATCTTTCGCGAGGCACCCTGCCAGGTGGTACTGGTGCAGAACACCGCCTCGGCCGAAGCGCTGTATAAAGAGATTTGAATTCCGGGGACACAATACTTAATTCGGCAACGGCAACGGTAACGAAATCCGTTTCGGTTAAAGAAACACTTTGCACATCACCAAAGCGTAAGGAATAATAAGAAGCTGTTTTCTGGAGGGGTAAATGCCCGTTAAATCCGTAAAGAAGAAGAGCCGCGCGCCGATCAAGAAATGGGACCCCATATACAAAGGGATGAGCAAGGATGCCTTGAAGACTTCCTTCAGGAACAACCGTCAGTATACCCTGGCCAAGGACAAGTATACCGCGACCGAATACGATAATTTTATGGCTATGGCGATAGCTACCCGCGATCGCCTGGTAGAACGTTGGATATTGACGCAGCAGAATTATCACAGAAAGAACCTTAAGCGGGTTTATTATCTTTCAATGGAGTTCCTTCCCGGCCGTCTGCTGGCCGACAATATCATCAACCTCGGTATGCAGAAGGAAGCGCAGGAAGCCCTGAAGGACATGGGAATGAATTACGAGGAGCTTATCGACCAGGAAAGGGACGCCGGGCTCGGTAACGGCGGTCTCGGCAGACTGGCGGCCTGTTTTCTGGATTCGATGGCCACGCTGGGTATCCCGGCGCACGGTTACGGCATACGCTACGATTACGGGATATTCAGACAGCGCATAGTAGGGGGATGTCAGGTCGAATCTCCGGACGAATGGCTGAAGCAAGGCAATCCCTGGGAGATAGCCCGGCCGGAATACACGGTAAAAATAAAATTCTACGGCAATACCCATATGTCGCAAGATAAAGACGGCCGCCTGCGCGTGGAGTGGCGCGATACGCAGAACGTGCTGGCCATGCCTTACGACATCCCGGTGCCGGGTTTCGAGAACGATGTCGTCAATACTCTGCGTCTCTGGTCGGCGCGCGGCACCGAGGAATTCGACCTGGGTTATTTCAACGACGGAGACTACGAAAAAGCGGTTTACAGCAAGCTTTTTTCTGAGAACATCTCCAAGGTCCTTTATCCCAATGACGGAGTCAGCCAGGGGAGGCTGCTCAGGCTTAAACAGGAATATTTCTTCACCGCGGCTTCCATATCTGATATTATACGCCGGTTCAAGGTGGAGAATACGGATTTTCGTACCCTGCCGGATAAGGTCGCCATTCAGCTCAATGACACTCATCCGGCGCTGGCGTTGGTCGAGTTTATGCGCATACTTATAGACGAGGAACGCCTGGAATGGGAAACCGCCTGGGGCATCACCGTGCGCACCTTTGCCTACACCAACCATACGGTAATGCCTGAGGCGCTGGAATGTTGGCAGGTCCCGCTTTTGGAGAGCCTTCTGCCGAGGCACATGCAGATAATCTACGAAATAAATTCCCGTTTCCTGCGCCAGGTTATGGGCCGTTTTCCCTCCGAGCCGCAGAAACTCTCGAGGATGTCGCTGATAGAGGAAGGCGAAGTGAAACGCGTGCGCATGTCCTATCTTTGCATCGTCGGCAGTCATTCCGTCAACGGCGTCTCGCGTCTTCATACCGAGATACTGAAGAAACAGCTTTTTCGCGATTTCTTCGAGTTCTCGCCGGAAAAATTCAACAACAAGACCAACGGCATAACGCAGCGTCGCTGGCTAAAAAAATCCAATCCCGGTTTGTCCGACTTGATCACCGGAGCCATAGGGAAAAAGTGGCTGACGAATCTTTATGAACTGAAGGATCTGGAGAGATTCGCCTCCGACGCCTCTTTTCGCCGAAAATGGCAGGAAGTCAAGGCGCAGAACAAGCGGATGCTTACCGAACACGTGCGCCGGATGACAGGGATAATCATCGACCCCGATTCCATATTCGACGTCCAGGTTAAGCGCATCCATGAATATAAACGCCAGACGCTTTTCTGCCTTTATATCATTTCCCGGTATCTTGATCTTAAGAAAAACAAGGGAAAAGAGATAGTCCCCAGAACATTCTTGTTCAGCGGCAAGGCCGCGCCGGGATACTTTATGGCCAAACTGATCATTAGATTCATCAACAGCATAGCGGCGGTGATAAACGGTGACCGGGAGATGGAAGATAAAATGAAGGTGATCTTCCTGGAGAATTACGGGGTTTCCCTGGCGGAAAAAATATTCCCGGCCAGCGACCTTTCCGAACAGATTTCCACCGCCGGCACCGAGGCCTCCGGCACAGGATGCATGAAGTTTATGATGAACGGCGCTTTGACCATCGGGACGCTGGACGGAGCCAACGTGGAGATAGCCGAAGCCGTAGGCAGTGAGAACATATTTATTTTCGGGATGCAAGCCGAGGAGATAAACAGAATCCACGCCAAAGGGTACAATCCGCAGGAATATATTTCTCGTTCGCCGGAGCTAAAAGAGATATTGAAGCTGGTGAGGTCGGATTTCTTCTCTCCTTCGGAGCCGGGAACCTTCGAGCCTCTGGTGCAGAGCCTGATGAACAACGACCCTTTTATGGCCTGCGCGGATTTCGAATCTTATTGCAAGACCCAGGAAGCAGTTTCCGGAGCGTATCTCGACAGAAAAACCTGGGCCCAGAAATCCATTCTCAACACCGCGCGTTCCGGCAAGTTTTCCAGCGACCGTACCATAGAGGAATACGCGATGGATATCTGGAAAGTGGCCTGCGAGAAGAGATAAAGAGAGATCCCGCAGAGGCGGGATTAAATTCGCGGACGTCCCGCAGTGCCGGGACTATAACTTACGTTTGATGCGTTCCGTAAGTTATCCGCCCATTTAAGGAGGTTAAGAAATGCCGTATGACAGCAGTCTGGATGAGAAGATTTTTTCTAAATCGCTCGATGGGGCAAACGGTAGAATAACGGTCAGCGTGTTCTCCTACAATAAAGGCGCCAAGAAATTGCAGATTACCCGCGAGAACGGCGACAAAGAGGGGAACCTGCGTTTCACTAAGCTCGGCAGGCTCTCGATTGAGGAGATCGAAGGCATCCTTCCTTTTATACAGGAAGCCGTTCAGGCAATGAAATAAATGCCCGCCGGGGGTTGCCCCCGGCACGGAGAATGTTATGAAAGACGCCGTTTCCCGCGCGGTTCCGGGCAAGATGAGCCCGGCGCTGCGGCTTATACTTTACCTCGGTCTGGTGAGTATGTTCGGGGATATCATTTACGAGGGCGCCCGCAGCGTGAACGGCCCTTATCTGAAGGTGTTGGCCGCAAACGCCGCAGTCGTGGGATTGGTCGCGGGCGCGGGTGAATTCATAGGATACGCCCTGCGGCTCTTGACCGGCTATCTTTCCGACAGGACGCGCTCTTACTGGGTTTCGGTATTCATCGGCTACGGGCTTCTCGTTTCTGTCCCGCTGCTTGCCTTGGCCGGGGCGTGGCAGGCCGCCGCGGCCCTGATCCTGATGGAGCGGATCGGCAAGGCAATACGCAGCCCGGGCAGGGACACATTGATCTCGCACGCCGGCTCGCAGGTCGGCACCGGAATGAGCTTCGGCCTGCACGAGGCGCTCGATCAGTTCGGGGCATTGACCGGTCCGTTGCTCTTCACGCTTTTCTTCGCTTTTACCGTGAAAGGCCCTGCCGGGCCCCAGTCATACCGGCACGCTTATTCTCTGTTATGGGTGCCGTTCATCCTGGTTCTCGCCCTTCTTATTGCCGCTTTCCGAAAATTCCCGCGTCCGGAGACACTCGCGGCCGAAAAAACCGCTCCCGGTTCAGACAAACTCTCCACCGTGTTTTGGCTTTACACGCTTTTTATTTTTCTTTGCGCCTGCGGTTTCGCTAATTTCCTCATCATTGCTTTCCATTTCAAGTCGGCCGGCGTCTTCAGCGACGCCAGGATACCTCTAATGTACGCCCTGGCCATGGGAATAGACGGTATCTCCGCTCTTGCCATAGGAAAAGCGTATGATGTCATGAAGAAAAAACGCGGGGACGGAAACGCCGGACTCGAACTGCTGTTTTTTACTCCGTTTCTATCCGCTCTGATACCGCTTCTGGTTTTCTCATCCGGGCCCGCCGCGGCAGCGGCCGGTATGTGCGTCTGGGGTATAGTGATGGGGGCGCATGAGACCATAATGCGCTCGGCCATCGCAGACATCACTCCCTTGCATAAAAGGGGGATCGGTTACGGAATATTCAATACCAGTTACGGTCTGGCCATGCTGGTAGGCGCTTCTTTGCAGGGGTTGTTATATACTCGTTCCATACCGCAGATCATTATTTTTACGATTTTTTCGCAGGTTGCTGCCCTGGCGGTTTTCTTTGTGCTTAGAGCGCGCATAACGGGATTGCGCAGGTCCGGGGAGTAAAACTGTCAAGTAATTAAGTGCGCGGCGCGTCTTGTCTTCACTGCGGGATATTCGCTCTCTGCCCGCGCAGTAAAGCCGGAAGGAGGACCGGATGGAGAACAATGTAGAGAACAAGCTGAACGAAAGTATCAATAATCTGATTGCCGCCGCGGAAGAACTGCGTAAGCTTTCCGGACAATTGGAAATCGGAGGGACGGATGAGGGGATCAGGAATCAGTTGAGCGAGGCGCAGTGGTATCTGGGAGAGGAAAAGTCCAGACGGCAGCAGCTCGAGCAGTCCCTGCAGGACAAGGAAAACTGTATTCGGCAGATGTCGGATGAGATACGTAATCTCAAACAGCAGTTGAACGAAACCCAGTGGTATCTGGGAGAGGAACGGGCGAGATTGCAGCAGATGGAGAACCGTGTTAAGACTTCCTGAATAAACGGTCTGCCACGATAGCGCCGGAGGCGCCTTTCTAATGTTTAGATATTCTTTGCGTATTTTTGCCGCCGGCGCGCTGGCGGCGGCCCTGTTTTCCGGCTGCGCGGCGGACCGGGGCCTTATCAAAAAGGAATGCCGTTTCGAGTCCGGCAGGATATATTTCGCCGCTCCTACTTTGCTGCCGGGTACCACCGTCGAGATGAAGACGCCCGGATACTGGATATCCCGGCATCCGTATCCGGACAGGCTTATTATGAGTCCGGACGAGATCGTTGATTTCAATTCCGGTATCTGCCGCCTGACCGGGGTCATTCCTGACATTCCGCTGTTCCCTGAACGGATATCCCGTAAAGCTTTCTCTGCTTCCCTCCGCCGGCAACTGGAACGTTTCCGGCGCGGCCGTTACTACAGGTCGGACGGCAGCGCTGCGGATAACGCGTTCTACTCTCCCATAGAGGAAAATATGGTTTTGTTCGGGCCCGGCGCGGCTGATATTGACGTGCGGTTTGCCTATGTAGTGCACAACGCCGACCAGCGTCTCCTGCCTGTGAAAGAGGGACTGAACGCGTCGCCGGGCGACGCCGATTTCGACGAATTACAGAACAGCTCGCTCGGCCCCGGAACGCCCGTGGCAGTCCTGCATACCAGCAGGGACGGGAAATGGCATTATGTTTCCTCCACGGTCTCCGAAGGGTGGGTGGAAGAAGGCAGGCTCGCTTTCTGCGGCAGAGAGGAAACAAGGGATGCGGATTCCGTTCTGGATTTCGCGGTGGTGACCGCGGCCAGGGCCGACATCTATCTGGATTCGGGACTTAAGGAATACTACGATTATGCCCGTATGGGCGACAGGTTCATCTTGAAGTCCGCCGCTCCCGCCGCAGTTGAGATCGTGCTTTTGCTGCGCGCCCGGGACGGGCGCCTTAAAAGAGCTTCGGGATATATATCCATTGACGAGGTGAACCGCGGTTATCTGCCTTATACTCCGCGAAACGCCATCCGTCAGGCGTTCAGGATGTTGAACACTCCTTACGGCTGGGGAGGGATGTACGGAGAACAGGATTGTTCCCAGTTTATCAGGGAGGTTTTTTCGGTTATGGGCATAAAACTGCCCAGAAATTCCTCCGTTCAGGCGCAGGTCGGCAGGCCGCTCGCCTGTGATCCGGCAAAGGAAAAAGAAAAATGCTTTTCCCGGGAGAACGGAGCCGCGGGAGGGATCACTACGGTTTTAACTAACGGGCATATTATGCTTTTTCTCGGCACGGAAGGCGGGCGTCCTTACGCCATACATGACGGCTGGGCTTACCGGGTTAGGGATGCGGAGGGAAAAGATGAGGTAAGGCTGGTCAACCGGGTAGCGGTCACCGGCCTTGACTTGGGAGAAGGCTCGAGTAAAGGGTCATTCTTAAACAGAATAAAAAGTTTGAGAATTATCGCCGGCGATTTGCCGTGAAGCAACGCAGCCGCGTTTCCAGATTATCTACCGGCCGAAACTGAAGAAACGGGATTGAAACAGCGTATCAACCGGAGTTCTGCGTTTTATCCTGTTGTATCCCTTTCGGATTTCCGGCATACTTTACTCCAAATCCAGCGGCGCATCCATAGATAAGGAAGAATAACGCTTCGAAATGCAGAGTTTTCTCGTTTCGTATATACTGATTACCCTGGCGGAAATGGGAGATAAAACCCAGCTTCTGGCCATGGCTTTTTCCACGCGCTATTCTCCGTCAAAAGTATTGGCCGGGGTGTTGATCGCTACGCTGCTCAATCACGCCGCAGCGGTGGCCGCCGGCCGTTTCATTTCTTCGTTTATACCTATGGAGATAGTTTACCTGCTGGCTTCGCTTTCTTTTATCGTTTTCGGGCTATGGACCATAAAGGGAGATCCTTTGAACGGGGAGACGGCTGGAAGGCCGCGTTACGGCCGGGTCATTACCGTTGCCGCGGCGTTCTTTCTGGCCGAAATGGGCGATAAGACACAGCTTGCCACCGTTAGCCTGGCGGCGCGGTATCCCGGAGCGCTCGCGGTGCTTTGCGGCACTACTCTCGGAATGATTACCGCCGACGCCGCCGGTATAGGGATAGGTGTGGTTATGCGCAGGCGCCTTCCGCAGGAAGCCGTCAAATGGATATCAGCCGCGGTGTTCGTTATCTTCGGTCTCGCGGGCGTTTTCAGGACGTCAATGCCGCGGCTGGGGCCGGTTTTGTCCGCGGCGGTAACATCTGCCGTTGCCGCGGCGAGCGTTTTCTCGGCGTTGCGCCTATACCATCGGCGGCATAAAAAGTTTGACAAGACAACCGGGTAAGTGTATAAATAGTAATATACGTATAGGCGCAGGGAAATCCGTTGAAGCGGATGCGGTCCCGCCGCTGTGTGGGTGGACGAAAGCTGCAGATGTCACTATCCGGTAATGAGGGATGGGAAGACGCAGCCGGTAGAATGATACCCGAGCCAGAAGACCTGCCTATAGATACAAGAACGCCTCGTGGAATGGGCCAAGGACAAAGTAAGGGTGCAACCCGCCATATGATTTTTCGCATGGCGGGTTTTGTTTTATCCGCCGCAGGCGGATAACCGTGGTATTCCCTATGGATCGTGATCTGTGGACTATGGACTGTTTTTTCCGTGTAAGGTATTTACTACGAACCGTCGTCTGCGGACTATGGACTGTTTTTTTCGTTTCGGCCGGGTTTTGTTCCTGCAATGCCGGATACGTTTCTCTGGCGCCTTCCACCACCGAGATCCTATTCGCCCTCGGTCTGGAAGAGCGGATTTCCGGGGTCAGTTCGTATTGCAACTACCCGTCCCGGGCCGCCGAGAAGACCAGAGTGGGTGATTTCAGCCACCCCAACCTGGAGGTGATACTGGCTTTAAAGCCGGAATATATCTTTTGCACCGGGCTTGAGCAGGCGCCTACGGTAGCGCGGCTCAAGGCGCTGGGTTTTAGGGTTTACTGCGCCGACCCTTCAGGAGTTGAAGAATTGCTTAAGACGATCCGGGAGATCGGGGCGATAACGAAAAAAGATAAGCGGGCGCTGGAGATCATCGCGGATATACGCGCCGGCATTGCCGAGGCCTCCGAAAAGACGAAACTTATCCCGGAGTATAAGCGGGTGAAGGTGTTTTTAGAGATATGGCATGACCCTTTGATGACCGCCGGAAAAGGGTCGTTCGTGGACGAATTGATAAAAATTGCCGGCGGGATCANNACATCGCGCGCGGAGTGCGCAGGCCTTATTGTAATTTCAGCGCGGAACAGGTGGCAGCCATGGATCCCGATTGTATCATCCTGGCGTATATGGACGAACGCAGCGCCGTCGGGATGATGGGAACCAGATTCGGATGGGAGAATATAAAAGCGGTGAGAAACGGAAAGGTTTTCAACGATCTTAACCCGGATTTGATACTGCGCCCCGGCCCGCGGGTCGCCGAGGGAGTGCGCGAATTACAGAAAAGAATGTATCCTTCCGCTGAAGGGAGGGTAAAGTAAATGGGACGGCGGATGAATATCCCGCTGCTGCTTTTGCTCCTCGCGGCCGCGGCGGCCGCGGGTATTGCCGTGGGGCCGGTGCATTTGTCTCCTGCGGAACTGTTTTCTCCGGGGAACCGGGCGATCCTGAATATGCGCGTCCTGCGCGTCCTGACCGCGGTGCTCGCCGGAGGAGGCTTGGCGGTTTCCGGAGTCGCGCTGCAGGCTATACTGCGCAATACGCTGGCCGAACCGTATTTGCTGGGAACGTCGAGCGGCGCGGGGCTGGCAGCCGTTATCGCGCTGCTCTGCGGCGCGGCGCGGCTGTATCTGCCTTTGTTCGCCTTCGGCGGGGCGGTGGCGAGTATCGTGATCGTTTACCTGCTGGCCTGCGGCGCCGGCAGGATGCAGGAAAAATCGCTGATACTTTCCGGCGTGATCGTTTCCGTGGCTTTTTCCGCGGTGATCGTCTTTCTGATTTCCCTCTCCGGAGAAAAAGTCCTGCACGAGATGACCTGGTGGCTCTGGGGCAGCCTGCAGGTATATGATCCCAAACTCATCGCCATAGTGTCGCTGCCGGTGATTATGGGGATAGCGGTGATCTATTTTTTCTCCCAGGACCTGAACGCCTTGAGCATCGGGGAAGAGGAATCCATGCATCTCGGTATCGACGCCGACAGGATAAAGAAGTTGCTGATACTGGTCAGCGCCTTTATTACCGCCGGGCTGGTTTGCGTCTGCGGGATCATCGGATTCGTGGGATTGATCGTGCCGCATATGATGCGTCTGCTGGCCGGACCCGACCACAGGCGGCTTATCCCGCTCACCTGTATTGCCGCAGCGATATTCATGGTGGTCTGCGATATAGTTTCGCGTACGCTTTTCCCTCCGCTTGAAATTCCCGCGGGAGTGATTACCGCGATAATAGGAGCCCCGGTATTCATCATATTGCTGAAAAGCAAACGGAGGGTTTTATGACGCCGGTTTTGGAGATAGAAAGGTTGAGCGGCGGCTACCGGGGCGCGGATGTGCTGAAAGACGTCAATCTCAAGGTGGAGGCAGGAGGTTTTCTCGGTCTGATCGGCCCGAACGGTTCAGGCAAAACAACGTTGCTGCGTTTCTGCACCCGCGTGCTCGCTCCCCGCAAAGGCGCCGTGCGTTTCCATGGCAGGGATATACGGGGTATAGGCCTGAAAGAATTATGCGGGGAGACGGCGTTCGTTTCGCGCGACCTGCCGGGCGGATTTTCCTTTACCGTGATGGAGATGGCCTTGATGGGCAGGATACCGCATCTGGCAAGGCTGCAGAGGGAAAGCAGGCGCGACATCGCTATAGCCGAGAAAGCGCTGGAACTCACCGGTACTCTGGAATTCAGGGATAAATACATAGACGAGTTGAGCGCGGGAGAGCGTCAAAGAGTGATGATCGCCATGGCGTTGGCGCAGGAGCCGCGCCTCTTGTTTCTCGATGAGCCGACCTCGCATCTTGACATAGGCCACCAGGTGCAGATTATGGACCTGCTCAAACGCCTTAACCGCGCAAACGGACTTAGCGTGGTGATGGTTATGCACGACCTGAATCTCGCCGGGGCGTATTGTGAACGTCTGGCCCTGATGGATAACGGGAGGATTTTTAAGGAAGGGACGCCGCAGGAAGTGCTTACTTATCGGAACATCGAGGCGGTATATAAAACCATAGTGCTGGTAGATGCGGGAGCCGTAGCCGGCAAACCGCATATAATACTTGTCCCGGGAGAGAAGTGATGCCGGCGAGGATATTCTTGATACGCCACGGGGTCACCGAATGCAACAAACGCAGGAGGTACTGCGGGTGCAGAGATGTTCCCTTGAGCCGGCAGGGTAGACTGCAGGCCGAACGTCTTGGAGAGCGCCTTAGGCATACCGCGTTTGATGATATTTATTCCAGCGACAGGAAGCGCGCTCTGGAGACGGCGCGCATCGCCTTTGGCGGCCGGCGGATAAAGAGGCTCAAAGGGCTGCGCGAGATAAATTTCGGGATATTCGAGGGGTTGACGCACCGGCAGATACTCAAGAAATATCCCGAAGTTTATACTCGCTGGCTTGCGGATCCTTTTGGCTGCCGTATACCGCGTGGAGAGAGGCTCGCGGATTTCGGCGCCAGGGTGGTCGCGGCGGTGGAGTGTATCGCTTCTTGCCATCACGGAGAATATGTCGCAGTGGTCTGCCACGGAGGGGCTATCAGCATGGTGGTTTCGGCTTTGCGCAAACGGAAAGACTTCTGGGGCTATATTCCCGATTCCACCGGCGTCACGGTCCTGGAATACAAGAATGGAAAAGGAAAACTGAATCTTTTCAATTGCACAAAACATTTGGAATTCCGGGGACACAATACTTAATTCGGCAACGGGGACGGTAACGAAGCCCGTTTCGGTTTTCGGTAACGGTGACGTCTTAAAAACGAAAGACGCAGGACGATTGACGATACGGGTATCGTAACCGATAAACGACAGACGAGTTTCAATATCGGCAACGGCAACGGTAACGAAGCCCGTTTCGGTTTTCGGTGACGGGGACGTCTTAAAAACGAAAGACGCAGGACGACTGACGATACTATCCGCCGCTGAAGCGCTGGCGAGACTCAAACAAGGGTATCGTAAACGATAGACGATCACTATAGAAAGGTTTTCTTATGGGAAAGATTATTCTGGTTTTGGGCGGAGCCAGGAGCGGCAAGAGCATTTTTGCCCGGGTTTTGGCAGGCAGGTATAAAAAGGTCGCCTTCATCGCCACCGCCGAAGGCCGGGACGCGGAGATGCGCAGGCGTATCTCTGCGCATAAAAGAGAGAGGCCGCCGGGATGGAAAACCTTCGAGGAGCCGCGCGACATCCAGCGCGCCTTGAGTGAAGCCGGAGCGGCGAACGGCTGCGTAATAGTGGATTGTTTGACTTTGCTGGTGTCCAACCTTTTGCTGGCAAAAAAAAACGAAGCGGAGATATGCGGCGCCGTTGCCAAGGCGCTGACAGCCGCTAAAAAAGG
>DIEK01000100.1:0-521 GCA_002418595.1 Candidatus Omnitrophica bacterium UBA5776
GGTAGCCTCCCGTATCCGGGCAAGGATATCTTCCGACAACGTATAAGGAGGCAAGGCCATGGCCGAATCCCCGGAATGTATGCCGGCTTCTTCTATATGCTCCATGATCCCGCCGATAACGAAATCCTGCCCGGTTCCTATCATATCCACATCCACTTCAATAGCGTCCTCGAGAAATTTATCTATCAGCACGGGATGCTCACCCGAGACCTGGGCGGCGGCCGCGATGAATCTCTCCAGATTATTCTCGTCGTAAACGATCTCCATCGCCCTGCCGCCGAGAACGTAGGACGGCCTGACGAGCACCGGATAGCCTATCCGGGAGGCTACCTCTCTTGCCTCTTGAAAAGCGAAAGCGGTGCCGTTTTCCGGCTGCAGGAGCCCGAGCTTATCCAGCATCTGCTTGAAAAGTTTTCTATCCTCTGCGACGTCGATGTGCTCGGCGCTGGTGCCCAGGATATTTACCCCTGCCCTGCGCAAAGGAATAGCCAGGTTCAGCGGCGTCTGTCCGCCGAACTGCA
>DIEK01000100.1:616-37122 GCA_002418595.1 Candidatus Omnitrophica bacterium UBA5776
TCTCCGGGTTGCAGTTGACCATCACGCTCTCTATCCCTTCTTCTTTCAAGGCATACGCCGCATGACAACAGCAATAATCGAACTCTATGCCCTGGCCTATGCGATTAGGGCCCCCGCCGAGTATCACGACCTTGCCGCTTTTGCCGGAAGATTGTTGGCGCGGACCGGCGGCGGCCCCGTTTATTCCGTCTTTTTTGGAGATGCGCACTTATATCCTCCTGAGNNCCGCTTACCTTACACGTTATTCGTTTCCTGCGGCGGGATCGGCCCGGGAACGCCTGCCGGACGGAGTTACCGACGCTGCTCACAAGAATTCTGCTTCTCCAGCATCTCCCGGACCTTCTCTACGGCCTCGGGAATAGTTTCCGCCTTTATCACGCCCGGGATATCCCAGGAATTCAGGCTGATTACCGGAATGTCGAACTGCAGACAATACGCTATTTCCGAAAGAGTGCCCGATCTGCCGGGCAGCGCCACGACTACATCGGCGCTTTTTACCACCAATAGATTTCTGGCCAATCCCATCCCGGTGGGAATAACGACGTCCACAAAATGATTGGCGTCCTCTTTGTTATATCCGGGAATGATTCCGATGGTCAGCTTCCCTTCCTTACGGAAACCGCGGCAGGCAGATTCCATCACGCCTCCCAGCCCTCCGCAGACCATGGTATCCACGGTCTCCGACAGGGCCGCACCAAGTTGCTCAGCCAATTCGTTAGTCTCCCCGGAACAAAAATGTCCGCCGATGACGCCCACTATTCTCTTTCTCATTCACTTCCCCTTGTCTTTACTGAAGCTCCCAGGCTGATCTTTCGACAATGTCTTGACAATGGCCTTTAGAACTGCTCAGGGCATGCGCCTGGCGGGAATCGTTCTCCTCTCCGAAACGCGGAGGACGGAGATTCTCGTTGNNTACCCGCCGATCTACTGCTGTATTTTATACTTTGTGCGCCTGGCGGGAATCGAACCTGCACACCCAGCTCCGGAGGCTGGTGCCCTATCCTTTGGGCCACAGGCGCAAAATCTATATCGGTCAGAACAAGTTCATCTGACGGTCGTCTTCTTTCTTTTTTTCCCCTTCGCCGAACAGAGAGATCTTTCCGTATTCTCCGTCAAACCCCGCTTCTATCTTGACTTTCCCTTCTCTCATTCTGATTATGCCGTCCGCTATCTTCCCGGGGAGACCTCGCAGGAGGTCTTCCTTAGACGCTCTCAGGAGCACTTCGAATTCCGTGCCGAATCTCGATACGATACTGGAATACTCCTTATGGACCGCCCCGGCGGAAGGAGAAAACCCTTTGGCGTCGGCGATAATCTCATCCAAAGGAATGAGATTACGAAAAGGAATGGCATTCCCCGGTCTAAACCCCGGGGCCCGGTCAGCCAGCGCCTCGACGCGGTTCATCACTCCGACCGTTACCGGTTTTGAGCACTTTGGACACTTGCCGCCGTGCGCCCTGGTCTCTTCCGGGGAAAAACGCACCCCGCACAGACGATGCCCGTCAAAATGGTATTTGCCTTCTTCAGGAAAGAACTCCGTGGTAAAAAGGAACCTGTTGGGGTCTTTGTCTTTTAATGCGCCCCGGATCCCGTCATAAGACAGTTCGCATTTGAAAACGTTGGCCTCTCTGCCGATCTTCGCCGGGCTGTGGGAATCGGAGTTGCTTATTAGGCTGANNCAGGGCTGACAGTCTCCAGTTCATGGCCGGATCGCTGGACAATCCGGTTTCCAGCGCGAATATTCTCTCCGTGTATTTCTCGAAGCAGTCTTCTATGCGGTCGAATCCCGACATGGAGCCGAAAAGGCTGAACCACGGAGTCCAGATATGCCCCGGCACCAGCATGCATCTCTCGTCTATGTCGAAAATTATCCTGGCCAGCTCTGCTGCGTCGAGGCCGAGGATGGGCCTTCCGTCGGAAGCCAGGTTGCCTATCCGCGCCAGCGCGGTATTTATCTTCTCGGCCGCGGCAAAAGATGGACTAAAAAGGAGGTTGTGGATGCGATAGCCCCTGCCGTTCTTCGAATAGATACTGCTGACCTCGGCTGTGAGCATGAAATGTATTTTCTTCCCGCCGGGAACTCCTCCCTTGTAAACAAGCAGACCGCTGCCGACCTCTTCCAGATTCCCCCGCAGTTCCTCCATCCACAAATGATGGGTAAAGTCTCCGGTGCCCATCAGGTCGATCCCCTTTAACCCTGCCCATTCCGCGATGTGCCGGATATCCATATCCTTGGACGTCGCGCGGCTGTATTTGGAATGGATGTGAAAATCGGCTATAAATTCCTTATTCTGCTGCATACACTGTCTTCCCGGCACAAATCGTGTAACGCACCCGCCCTTTGAGCCTCCTCCCGAGGAAACAAGAATTCACGGACCGGGAAACGAAATCCTCCCTTTTGACCGTCCACTCCTCGTGCGGAGAGAACACCACGATATCGGCATCTCTCCCTTCCCGGAGATCCCCTTTCTTGATACCCAGTATGGACGCCGGCACAAAAGACATCTTTTCCGCCAGTCCCATCCAGTCCAGGACTCCTCCATAGACCAATTCCGTCACGGCGACCGACAATTCCGTTTCCAAACCGGTGACTCCGAACTCGGCGAGATTGAATTCTATTTCTTTTTCGTTCTCCGTGTGGGGGGCGTGGTCGGAAGCGATGGCGTCGATTATCCCGTCCCTCAATCCTTTTTTCACCGCCTCAAGGTCCTCCCGGCGGCGCAAGGGAGGGTTCATCTTCATATTAGTATCATATCCCAGAACCGCTTCTTCCGTCAATGAAAAATAGTGCGGAGCGGTCTCCGCCGTAACCTTTATCCCTTTTTTCTTCGCCTCCGCTATTACTTTCACGCTCTCCGCGCAGCTGACGTGCGCGATGTGCACGCGCGCTTTTGCCCGGGCGGCCAGCGCGATATCCCGCTCAACCCTGCGGTATTCCGATTCCGCCGATATCCCTTTTAACCCCAACCTGGTGGATACCGGGCCCAGGTTGACCGTTCCCCCGGCCGACAAATTACGATCCTCGCTGTGACAAATAATCAAAAATCCTTTCTCCCGGGATTTCGCCAGGGCCTTTAAAAGTATCTCCGGAGAATCCACGGAGGCGCCGTCATCGGAAAAAGCGACCACGCCGTTCTTTTTCAAAAGGTCGAAGGCGACGGGTTCTTCCCCCTGCCGGCCTTTAGTTATAGCGGAAGAAATAAAGACATTAACCTTGGCGCCGCAGCGTATTATTCGTTTGAACAGCGCGACGTTTTCCACGCTGTCCATAGGGGGATCGGTATTCGGCATAGCCAACACGCTGGTCACGCCGCCTTTCGCCGCCGCCGACGTGCCGCTGGCTACGTTTTCCTTATCCTCCCTGCCGGGCTCGCGCAGATGCACGTGCATGTCCACCAGACCCGGCATAACGATACAACCGGCGGCATCGATGACCTGCGATGCTTGCTCTCCGACGCCGGCCGAAATCGCGGCGATCTTGCCGCCGGAGACGAAAACATCCTTCACCGCGTCCGTGCGGGAAACCGGATCTACAACTCTTCCGTTCTTAATCAGCAGAGATTCTTTTATCATGCGCCTGAGAGACCAAAAAGAGCACCGCCATGCGTACGGCGATACCGTTGGTTACCTGTTCGAGTATGACTGAACTGCCCCCGTCTGCCACGTCGCTGGCGATCTCTATGCCGCGATTCAACGGCCCGGGATGCATCACGATTATGTCCCTGCCGGTCTTCTTTAATCTTTCACGGGTAATGCCGAATTTACGAAAATAATCGATCCCCCTGGGGAAGGCGTCTTTGGCGTCCCTTTCAAACTGCATTCTCAGGACGTTCACGGCGTCGGCTTTCGACAGCGCTTCCTCAATATCACAACCGACATCCACGCCCATCTGCTCTATACCGGGTGGTATAAGAATTTTCGGCGCGCATACCGTTACTTGCGCCCCCAGCCTGGTCAAACCCCAGATATTGGAACGCGCCACGCGCGAATGAGCGATATCTCCCACAATGCAGACCCGCAAACCTTCTATGCGGCCAAGTTTCTCTTTGAGAGTAAAAATATCCAGCAACGCCTGCGTGGGGTGCTCATGCCAGCCGTCCCCGGCGTTCACCACGCTTATATCAAGCTTGCGCGCCAGCATCACAGCCGCGCCGGAAAAACCGTGTCTAAGAACGACGACATCCGCTTTCAGCGCCTGAATGTTCCTGCCGGTGTCGAGAAGCGTTTCTCCTTTACGCACGCTGGCTGTCTCCGCGGCTATGTTGATCACGTCGGCGGAAAGCCTCTTGGCGGCGATCTCGAAAGAAACCCTGGTGCGGGTAGACGGCTCGTAAAACAGATTGACCACGGTTTTGCCCCGCAGAGCCGGGACTTTCTTTATTTCACGGGACGATACTTCTTTGAAAGAATCCGCGGTCCCCAGGATAAGTTCTATTTCTTCCCTGTTTAGTTCTTCCAGCCCCAGCAGATCCTTGCGCGTCCAAATCATTCGTTGCCCCGCTCTTTCAACACGACTTCATCCCTTCCGTCGCTCTCCGTCAAACGGACCTCCACCGTTTCTTCACGCGACGTAGGAACGTTCTTGCCCACAAAATCCGCGCGTATGGGCAATTCCCTGTGCCCTCTATCGACAAGAACCGCCAATTGTATGGTGCGCGGCCTGCCGAGGTCGGCCAGCGCATCCAAGGCGCAGCGCACCGTTCTCCCGGTATACAGCACATCATCTACGAGCACCACGTTCCTGCCGGTTATATCAAACCCTATCTCCGTCTTATGCACTACTGGCTGCTGGGAAATAGAGGTAAGGTCATCCCTGTAGAGAGTTATGTCCAGCACTCCCATATCCACCTGCTCCTTTTCTATCCCGGAGATACAATCCGCTATTCTGCCGGCAAGATGCGCCCCCCGGGTACGGATACCTACGATGCATATGCCTTTCACCCCCTTGTTTTTTTCCAGGATCTCGTGAGATATCCGGGTTACGCAGCGTTTCACCGCCTCCTGATCAAGTATTCTGGCTTTTTCCTTCATTTCTCTCCCGGGAGTTCAATAAAAAAACCGCCCCTTCCTTGAACAGAAAGGGCGGTTCGGCCGATCTCTTGTATGTTTTTCATTTTAAAGCGTCCTTCCCGGTTTCTCAAGAACCGGCTTAAAGGTTCATTAAAGTTTACCTCGTGGAACGCATCCTGTCAAGGCAAAAATGCCTTTGCGTCCCTTTGGGTGCCGTAACCATCAATCTCGGCCTGCGGCGGCGATGCTGATCCTGTTTATCCCCGCCCCGCTCAAGACATCGAGCACCGAAACCACTCCGCGAAAAGGCACGAGTTTATCCGCGCGCAGTATCACGGAAGGACGGCTTTCCTTTCCGGTTCTGGCCGCTATCTTCTGTTTCAATTCCGAAGAACCGACCAGTTCCCCATCCAGGTAAACCGGACCTTCTGCCGTAATGGTTATCTCAATCTGTTTAAACTCCTCGGGCCCGGAGGAATTCTGCGCCTGGGGAAGCTGCACGTCCAGCCTCTTCGTGTTCAGCGGCCTGAAGGTATACAGCAGGCTGAAAGAAATGAAGAAAAAAATAAACATATTCATCACGATATCCGTCATCGCCACGGACTCGAGACCGACGAAATGCGTCCTTTTACCGGAGATCTTCATTTCGACTGCTCCGTTTTGACCGAGGCAGGGGCTTCGGAAAGCAGATCGACCAGCTGTATTGCGTGATTAGTCAGATCGTTGGAGACCTGCCTTACCCTGCCGACAAAATAGTTGTAAAACAGCGCCGCCGGTATCGCCACCATAAGACCGGCGGCGGTGGTGATCATCGCCTGGTACATGCCTCCTGCCAGTGCGTTTACCGTCACATTAGCCCCCGCTTTTTCCCAGGACATGAAAGCCTTGATCAAGCCGGTTACGGTTCCCAAGAAACCCAGGAGCGGTTCTATGGAAACGACCGAGGCCAGCAGACCGAGAAAACGCTCCAGTTTGGCGACCTGGTTATTCCCCGCCTGTTCAAGTATCTTTTCCAGCCTGTCATGGGGGAGCATCCGCCTTTCTATCCCGACCTTGAAGACCGCGGCAAGAGGAGCTTTCTCATGTGCGGCGCAAAGATTGACCGCCGCCTGCATCTCCCCGTTTTTCAATAGCTTATATACCTGTTGAACAAAAGAGTAGCTGTCCAAATTCCCCGCTCTGCGAAAAGCCCAGAGCCTCTCAAGGATAATGGCTAAGCCGATAATGGATCCGGCCAGAATGGGGATCATAACCGGCCCACCTTTGACTATCAATTCGAACATTCACAAGCTCCTTTCATACGGATGAAACACTTGCACAATTCCGATAAGTGCAAGGTGTAGATACGGATGAAACACTTTCACGATTAGTGAACACTCAACCTTTCATATCTGGTTGAGGTGAAACAATTCCAATCAGGGCGAGGTTCGTACAGACGAACACTTGCACAATTCCGATAAGTGNNAGGTGTAGATACGGATGAAACACTTGCGCAATCCCTGCCTTCTAACCGGGCGTTGCGCGATCCCGCTCACAAGATCAAAACGAATTCACCCTTCGGTCTGCCTGTCGAAAATGCCGCCGCGATCTCCGCGGCGCTTCCGTGTTTTACCTCTTCGAATTTCTTAGTGAGTTCCCTGGCGCATGATATGCGGCGGCCGCCGAATATCTCGGAGATATCCTCCAGCGATTCCCTGATCCTGTGGCAGGATTCGTAACAGACCACGGTGAAATCGAACTCCCTTAATTCCGCCAACCGCTTCTTTCTCGCCTGTCTGCGATTGGGAAGAAAACCTTCGAACAAAAATCTGTGCGCCGGTTTTCCGGAAGCCACCAATGCGGTGGCCAAAGCGGTCGGCCCGGGAATAACGGACAAGGGGATGTTGTTCTCTATGGCAAGATTGATGATATTATACCCGGGGTCAAGGATCCCCGGCATCCCGGCGTCCGAAATCAGGGCCACGGAAAGCCCGGAGCGCAGTTTTTCCAGAAGGAATTCGGCTTTGGTCAGCCGGTTGTGCTGAAAGAAACTGGTCAGCGGCGCGTGAATGCCGTATTCCGCAAGCAGTATGCGCGCATGCTTGGTGTCCTCGCAGGCGATCAGGTCGGCCTGTTTAAGGATTTCCACCGCCCGGAAAGAAATATCTTTTAGATTGCCTATCGGCGTCCCTACAATATAAAGCATTGGTCGCAGATCCTCGCGCCCGGTTACGGGATAAGGTCACTCGACGGTGACCGACTTTGCCAGGTTCCGCGGCTGATCGACATCACAGCCTCTTTTGACGGCGATATGATAAGCAAGAAGCTGCAGGGGGAGAGCCGCGATAATCGGGGAGAAAAATTCTTCCGTTCTCGGAATATAAACCACTTCCCGCGTAAGCTCCTTTATTTTATCGTCACCTTCGCTGGCAATGACGATTATCTTCCCCCGGCGGCTGCGGATCTCCTGGATGTTCGATATCATCTTCTCATATACGGCCGATTCGGGGGTTATACAGACTACCGCCCGGTATTCGTCGATCAAGGCGATCGGCCCGTGCTTCATTTCTCCGGCCGCGTATCCTTCCGCCGGGATATAAGAAATCTCTTTCAATTTCAGCGCGCCCTCCATGGCGAGCGGGAAATTGATGTTTCTGCCCAGAAAAAGAAAAGAACCGAAGTGAGAATGCCTTCCCGCCAGCCTCTTGATACCTTTCTGCTCCGACAGATAGCGTTCCTGCAAGCCGGGGCATCTGCCGAATTCCCTGAGCAGAGCTTCTATCTCCGGCCGCGGCAGGGTGCTCTTCAAAAAAGCCAGATGCATCGCTAAAAGGTACATGATGCTTACCTGCGCGGTATATGCCTTCGTAGAAGCCACGCCGATCTCGGGACCGGCGTGGGTATAGATAACCCCGTCGGATTCCCTGACCAGGGTCGATCCCAGCACATTACAGATGGACAATACCAGGGCGCCTTTGGCCCTGGCTTCCCTGACCGCGGCAATAGTATCGGCGGTCTCTCCGGACTGGCTTATCGCGATGGCCAGGGTATTCGGCCGGATAACGGGGTCCCGGTAACGGAATTCGCTGGAGACGTCGGCATTCACCCCCAGACGGCAGAGTTTTTCCAGAGCGTACTTGCCGGATAACCCGGCGTGATACGCCGTGCCGCAGGCGATGATCTCCACGTTCTCAACGGCGGAGAGTTTCTCCCCGGAGATCTTCAATTCCTCAAAATGTATTTTCCCTTTGCCGGAGACGCGATGTCCCAGCATAGCCGCCAGCACCTTAGGCTGTTCGTTTATTTCCTTAAGCATAAAATGCGGCCACCCCTGTTTCCGGGCGGAAGAGATATCCCAGGAGATATGTGCGGCCGGCTTTTTCACTTCCTTGCCGGAAGCGAGGCCGACCACCTTTATACCGTCCGGCAGGCAAACCGCCATTTCATTGTCATCGAGAAACATAACGTCCTGGGTATGCTCCAGAAGAGCGGAAAGATCGGAAGCCAGCAGGCTGCCGTTAGCGCACGACGCGGCTACCAGCGGGCTGCCGGACCTGGCACCCACCATTTTGCCCGGTTCCTGCTCCGAAATAACCGCCACCGCGAACGATCCTTTAAGACGCAGCAGCGCCGACCTAACAGCTTCCTCCAGGGGCAAATCGCGGTAAGCATCTTCTATCAAATGCACGATCACTTCGGTATCGGTCTGACTGACGAACTTGTGTCCCGCCGCCTTCAGTTCTTGTTTCAGAGAAAAGAAATTCTCTATTATGCCGTTGTGGACAAGCGCGATCTTCTTTTTGCAGTCCGTATGAGGATGGGCATTGACCCGGTTGGGCTCTCCGTGCGTAGCCCAGCGGTTATGCGCGATGCCGCAGGTCCCGGACAACGGCTGCGCATCCAGCGATCTGATCAATTCCCTGACCTTGCCCGGCATCTTGCGGACAGACAATTTATTCCCGGCTCCCGCCTGCACGCAGATACCGCAAGAATCATAACCGCGGANNCGGTATTCCAACCGGCACAAGCCGGTAAGAAGTATCTCCTGAGACTGTTTACTGCCCGTGTATCCCACTATTCCGCACATACCTGTCTTCCCCGTTGTCTAAAAACAAAAAGGTTGCGCCGTTTCCGGCATTCTTCTGGATCTTGATATCCGAAAACAACGCAACCTTTCCGTCGAAAAAGAACTTTTGTATATCTTCGGTCTTCGAGATCCTGAAATAAGAATCGGGAGAACCGCATCCCGCTGCCTGGGGTCACTTGCCGCGCTCTAAACGTCCCCAACCGGATTTTCAATGCCTGCGCTGCGTCGTCTTTTCGCAGCGCACAGCTTCTATCGGCATTGATCCCGCGAGTGCGATGAAAAGTCCAAAAGGACTTTTCGAGCGCTTACGAACGGGAGAACCGCATACCGCTGCCCGAATCACTTGCCTCAATCTAAACGTCCCCAACCGGATTTGAACCGGTNNATGGGGACTAAAGTGTCAATAAACGTTTGAATCTATCATTACCCTTGTAACTCTTGATCTCGTTTTCTCTTCGCCGGGCTTCATTCTGAAGCACGTATACGTAATACATCATACCAGAGAGCTTGTCCCGCTTCCTCAACTTTTTGTTGCTGCGGGATCCCGCAAGGCGGGAAAAAGCTCTTGTCCTAGACCAGGCTAGACGATGGGGACTAAAGTGTCAATAAACGAATGAACGTGAACCCGTGCGGCTTAAGACCTCTCACTCTTCTTCGGCTACCACATGGGCGATACAAGAAACCTTATCTTTATCCTGCAGCTTGATAAGCCTGACACCTTGGGCGGAACGACCGGTAGTGCGGATGTCTTTTACTTCGCAACGAAGGAACATCCCGTTCTGCGTGATTACCATCAACCCATCTTTGTCGCTGACGGTCTTTAACGCTACGGCAGGGCCGTTCTTGGCGGTCACGCTGATATTAATAATACCTTTCCCACCCCTTCTGGTCAAGCGATAATCTTTTAAAGGCGTCCTTTTGGCAAAACCGAATTCCGTGACCGTCAGGACGGTCCCGTCTTGGGCGTCTTGCACCATTGAGATAACCTCATCCCCCTTGGCCAGGTTAATACCTTTGACCCCTTTAGCCCCCCTGCCCATCTCCCGCACGTCTTTTTCGTTGAAATGTATAGCCTTGCCCTGGCGCGTCCCGATCAACAGCTGCTGCTTGCCGTCGGTAAGTTCGACCCCTATCAATTCGTCTTTCGGCTCGATGGTTATGCCTAAGATACCGCCTTTGCGTGGATTACCGTAGGCGGCCAGCCGGGTCTTTTTCACCAAACCGAGTTTTGTGGCCATCACCAGGTACTTATTGTCGGAAAACTCCCGCACCGGGATGGTAGAACTTATCTTCTCGCCCTGGCTGATATCTATCAGATTGACGATCGCCTTCCCCTTCGAGGCCTTGCCTGCCTGAGGGATCTCATAGACCTTGAGCCAGTGCACCTGCCCTTTATCGGTAAAAACCAGCAGGTAATCTTTGGTGGATGCGACGAAAAGATGCTCGCTAAAATCCTCTTCTTTCAAGTCGGCTCCGGTGGCGCCGGTCCCGCCCCTCTTCTGTTTACGATAAGAGCTGACCGGCAGGCGTTTGATGTATCCGCCGTGGCTGATGGTCACCACCACGTCCTCTTCCGCAATCAGATCTTCTATCTCTATGTCCTGGACTTCTCCCACTATCTCCGTTCGCCTGGGATCACCGTATCTCTTTCTGAGATCGGCGAGTTCGGTCTTTATTATATGCTCTATCCTCTTCTCGGAAGCCAGGATCGCCCTGCATTCTTCGATTTTCTTCAACAGTTCCATATACTCGGCTTCGATCTTGTCCCGTTCCAGAGCGGTCAGCCGCTGCAACTGCATTTCCAGTATGGCCTGAGACTGCGCTTCGGAAAGCCCGAACTCTTTCATCAGGTTCTCTTTTGCCGCCGGGACGCTCTTGGAAGTTTTGATCACCTTGATGATGCGGTCGATGGACTTCAAGGCTATTTTCAGCCCTTCCAGGATATGGGCGCGTTTCAGCGCGCGGTCCAGATCAAACTGCGTGCGGCGCCTGATGATATTCTTGCGATGCAGGATATAACAGTCGAGCACCTGGCGCAAGGAAAGCACCCGGGGCCTGTTATCGACAAGCGCCAGCATGATCACCCCGAACGTCGTTTCCATCTGGGTGTGCTTGAAAAGCTGGTTCAGCGCTATCTGCGGCTCCGCGTCCCTTTTTAGTTCCACTACGACGCGCAGGCCGTCTTTATCGGATTCATCCCGAATGTCGGAAATCCCTTCTATTTTTTTATCCTCTACCAGTTCGGCAATGTCCTCTATCAAGCCGGATTTTTGCACCTGATAGGGGATCTCGGTGATCACAATGAGGTCTTTACCGTTCTTCTGCCGTTCGATGGCGGCGCGCGCGCGGACGGTCAGCTTCCCCCTTCCTGTAGAATATGCTTCCCTGATGCCCTCTTTACCGCAGATCACGCCACCGGTGGGAAAATCCGGGCCCTGAATATATTTCATCAATTCTTTCGCCTCGGCGTCCGGATTGTCTAAAAGACAGTTGACGGCGTCCGCCACTTCCCCCAGGTTATGCGGGGGGATATTGGTGGCCATTCCCACCGCGATGCCGCTGGATCCGTTCACCAGAAGATTGGGCAGAGCCGCCGGTAGTAAAAGCGGTTCCTTGAGCGATGAATCAAAGTTGGGCCCGAAATCCACGGTCTCCTTCTCTATATCATTGAGCATCTCGTCGGACACCGCGGCAAGGCGCGCCTCGGTGTAGCGCATGGCCGCGGCAGAATCCCCGTCTATGGAACCAAAGTTCCCCTGCCCGTCCACCAAGGGGTATCGCAGCGAGAAATTCTGCGCCATCCTTACCAGGGAATCGTATACCGCAGCGTCCCCGTGAGGATGGTATTTACCGAGCACCTCGCCGACCACGCGGGCACATTTTTTATAAGGCTTGCTGTGCTCGAGATTAAGCTCCTGCATGGCGAACAGGATGCGCCGGTGCACCGGTTTGAGCCCATCGCGCACGTCGGGAAGGGCACGTCCGACGATAACGCTCATGGCGTAATTCAGGTAAGCATCCTTTACCTCTTCCTCAATGTATACAGGGACGACTTTTTCGTTTCTCGCGTACATAACCTGCGTATCCTTTCCTTCGCTCCTCCGGCCGCCGTTTCGACGGCCGGCTTGCTGTATTTAATCCGGCGTGAAAGCCGGGGATTTCTGGGCGAGGGGATTAAACGTCCAGGTTTTTAACCTGGTGCGCGTAATCCTCGATAAACTGCCTGCGCGGATCAACCTGGTCCCCCATGAGCACCGTGAATATCTTATCCGCTTCCACCGCATCCTCGAGCGCGACCTTGAGCATCGTGCGCTTTTCCGGGTCCATCGTTGTTTCCCAAAGCTGCTGGGGGTTCATCTCGCCGAGACCTTTATACCGCTGTATATGCATCCCTCTGGTGGCCTGGGCGGTGATATGCTCCCGTAAAGCTTTCAGGGAAGAAAAATCGCTGTGCTGCGAATCGGCGGAGATCCGGAACAAGGCTTTTTCTTTCCCCGCGTCCTCTTTATCTTCCTCCTTCTTGCGCTCCTCCCTGACGTATGTGTTTATGTCCAGCCCGAGCTTGTCCAGCCGGGCAGCGATCTGTTCTATGTCCTGCGCCTCGAATATCTCCAGGATGTCATTCTCATCGTCTTTTTCCTGACCGCCGCCGGTCAGTTCCGCCAGTTCGTCGTCGGAATAAAGAAACTTCTCCTCACCGTCGGCGACGAGCCTGTAAACAGGCAGTTTCCCGGTTTTTTTATTGCGGCAGCCCAGATAGCGGCGGAAATTAACGTTCTTTTTTCCCAGCAGTTTCTCGAATCTGCCCAATTCCACAAGACAAGCGAGAAGTTCCTTGAATTGATTGTCGGTAAATAGCTGTTTGTCTTTCAGCTTCATCAACTGACACCCTTCGCGGCCGAGATCCAGGAGCAGATCATTCATCTGCTGTTCCGTCTGGATATACTCCTCCCTCTGCCCCCGTTTTATCTTGTAGAGCGGCGGTTGGGCTATGTAAATATGCCCCTCTTCCAACAGTTTGGGTATCTGGCGGAAGAAAAGAGTCAGGAGCAGGGTGCGTATATGCGAACCGTCCACGTCGGCATCGGCCATCAGCACTATTTTATGATAACGCAGCTTGGCGACGTCGAATTCCTCCCCTACGCCGGTCCCCAGGGCGGTAATAATGGTGCGGATCTCTTCATTGGAAAGTATTTTATCCAAGCGGGCTTTTTCCACATTCAATATTTTGCCTTTTATCGGTAATATCGCCTGAAAGCGACGGTCGCGCCCCTGTTTTGCCGAACCGCCGGCAGAGTCGCCTTCGACTATGTACAGTTCGCACAAAACCGGGTCCCGCTCGGAACAATCGGCCAGCTTCCCCGGCAGTCCGCCGGACTCCAGCGCGCTTTTGCGCCGCGTCAACTCCCGGGCTTTCCTGGCCGCGTCGCGCGCGCGCGACGCCATGATCACTTTATCCACGATCTTATTGGCCACCGACGGGTTTTCTTCAAAAAAACTGCTCAAAGAATCGAATACGGCCGACGCCGTGAGCCCTTCCGCCTCGGAATTGCCGAGCTTGGTCTTCGTTTGCCCCTCGAATTGCGGATTGGATATCTTGACGGAGATCACCGCGGTCAACCCCTCACGCGTGTCCTCGCCGGAAATGGTAATCTCGTTTTTCAGAAGATTCTTGTTCTTGGCATGCTGGTTCAACGCCCTGGTAAGCGCCGCCTTAAAGCCGGAAAGGTGTGTTCCCCCTTCGATCGTATTTATGTTGTTGGCGAAAGAAAAAAGGTTTTCCGAATAGCCGTCGTTGTATTGGAGGGCCGCTTCAAGATATATGCCTTCGTTCTCCTTTTCGAAGTAAACCACCTTGTTGTGCAGCGGGTTTTTGTTCTGATTGAGGTATTCGACGAACGAAACGATCCCTCCTGAAAACTTGAAAAACGTCTCTTTTTCCTGGCGCTCGTCTTTAAGGAGAACCTCCAAACCTTTATTGAGAAACGCCAGCTCCCTTAAACGCTGCGAAAGGATATCATAGGAATACTCTATATTCTTGAATATTTCCTTGTCCGCCTTGAAAGTGACCTTGGTGCCGGTGGATTTGGCCTTGCCGATCACCGTCAGTTTAGAAACCGTTCTTCCTTTCTCATACCGCTGGTGATATATCTGCCCGTCGCGCTTGACCTCGACTTCCAGCCACTCGGACAGCGCGTTGACGCAGCTGACTCCCACGCCGTGCAGCCCTCCGGAGACCTTATAAGCCGCGTGGTCGAATTTACCGCCCGCGTGCAAAGTGGTCAAAACAACCTCAACCGCCGGTTTTTTTTCTGTCTTATGCATATCCACCGGGATGCCGCGTCCGTTATCGCTCACACTGACGCTGTTGTCGGGATGTATCGCGACCTCTATCTTATCGCAGACGCCGGCCAGCGCCTCGTCTATGGAATTATCCACTACTTCATAAACAAGATGATGCAGCCCGCGCGTTGCCGTGTCGCCGATATACATGGCCGGTCTGCGCCTCACCGCCTCCAGGCCTTCAAGCACCTGTATTTTGGTAGAATCGTAATTTTTGCTGGAACCGGATATTCCCATCTTCACCGCTTCTTTCTTCTTATTATCTTTTTTATCTGCTTGTTCCATTCGCCTTCCCTCTCGTTGCCGCTTTTTTAACCGACAAGCTGAAACGGATGTCTTTTATCCCCGCCGACGGACAAACCTTGCGCGCTTTCTCCAGTAATTCGTTCTTCTTCATCCCCAACTGGAACATCCATCCGGTAGAATCCACACTTATGAAGAGCACGCCTCCCCGGCATCCGCGGAATGCGGCGTGAGGAAGCTCTTTCTGCTCCAGTATCTTGGGTATTATATCTTCGGGATTTTCCGGGGGCAGAGACGCTTTTTTTTTCTCCAGCGCGCAGAGTACCGCGCCGAGGGTTTCTTTTATTTTTTCCATTTTACCCCAGACGCATCGGAAGGACAATATAAATGTATCCGTCCACCCTTATCACTCCAGGTTTTTCTCCGTCGGTCAACTCAAAATTCAACTTCTCTTCTTCCAGGTTCTTCAAAACATCAATAAGATAATTCGGATTAAAGCCGATCATTATTTCCCGGCCCTGGTAATCCACCGGGACCTCTTCGCGCGATTCGCCGATATCCGGCGTTGATTTCGACACAACCATCTTGTTCTTGAAAACCTCGAATTTCACCGCTTGGTAATCAGGGGTGGCGAGCAAAGAAGCCCTGCGCACGGCCAATAGGAACTGCTCCCTGGAAATCTGCATTTTAGTATCGGACGGGGCTGGTATCACCTGCCGGTAATCCGGGAACTCCCCCTCTATCAATCTGGATATCACCACCACGGAATCGAGATCAAAAAGCACCTGGTTGTTGCCGAGTATCAGGGAAACTTCTTTACCGTCCGATAAATTACGGTTTAATTCATGGATGGTTTTTATCGGCACAATTACTTTGACCGTCTTATCGAAAGATTGTTTCAATTTCCTCTCTATGACGGCGAGCCGTTTGCCGTCGGTGGCGACAAGAGTCAGCGCATTGTTCTCTATTTTGAACAATATCCCGTTGAGTATATAACGCGTTTCGTCGAAAGATACGGCAAAAGAAGTCAAAGCCAGCATCTCCTTTAATATCCCCTGATCTATTTTCACCGCTTCTTTGTCTTTAAACTCCGGCAGTTTGGGAAACTCTTCTTTCGGCAATCCTATTATTTTAAATTGACAGTTTTCTGTCTCAATTAAAACAAGGTTGTTTTTTTTGGTATTGATCGTGGTGGTGGTGGTTCCGGGCAGTTCTCTTATAATATCACCGAAACGTTTAGCCGGCACGGAAACGGAGCCTGTTTCCAAAACATTCACAGGAATTACACAGCTTATCCCAATATCAAGATCGGTGGCGGTTAATCTTAACGAATTGTTCCCGGTTTCAAGTAAAATATGGGATAATATAGGTAAGGCTGCTTTCGAACTAATGATATTCTGTACAGCCTGGATGCCTTCCAATAAAACAGACTTATCCACAGAAAATTTCATTTTGGGCTCCTTTTACTATTATTACTTTCTTTATTGAAGAAAAGGAATTGTATAAGTATTAATACAGCGACAAAAATGTGAATAGGAACAAAAACAATTGTCGTTTCAATATATTACAACTTTCGCATCTTCTGAATAACCTGTGATTTTATTGTTGAATGATCCGAATAACCTTATTTACTTGATTTTTTAAATCAGGATTATTGATTAAATCATTTTTTATTTTATTATAAGAATGCAAAACCGTAGTATGGTCTTTTCCCCCAAAAGACGCCCCGATTTCAGGTAAAGACATATCCGTCAACTCCCTGCTTAAATACATCGCGATCTGCCTCGGTACCACGATATTTTTGTTTCTTTTTTTTGTCCTTAACTCGCTCAAAGTGATGCCGAATTCTTCCGAGACGCAGCGTTGAATAAAATCGACGGTAATCAGTTTTTGCGGTTCTTTCATTAAATCTTTTAATATTTCTTTCGCCAATTCAAGATTAATTGCCTTTTCTTCCAGCAAAGAATAAGCGATCGTGCGTATCAACGCGCCTTCCAATTCCCGTATATTTGTTTTTATAAGCTGGGCGATGAAGAAAATCACCTCGTCGGGAACTATCACCGGCTCTCTTTCCACTTTTTTCTTTAATATAGCCACTCTTGTTTCCAGATCCGGCGGCTGTATATCCGTGGTCAACCCCCAGTTAAATCTGGACACAAGACGTTCCTGTAGATTATTAATCTCCTTCGGCGGGCGGTCCGAAGAGATAATGATCTGTTTGTGCGCATCATAAAGAGCGTTGAAGGTGTGAAAAAATTCCTCCTGAGTCGATTCCTTCCCCGCGATAAAATGAATGTCGTCAATCACCAAGACGTCCACATTCCGGTATTTCTGGCGGAATGCCGGCGTGGAATGATGCTGAATGGCGTCGATTAACTCATTGGTGAATTTTTCCGACGACAAATAACATATTTTTTTCGGCGCGTCGCCTTTATTTCTTATATGATGGCAGATGGCCTGGATCAAATGCGTTTTCCCCAACCCCACCCCTCCGTAAATGAACAAAGGATTGTATATCTTTGCCGGAGATTGGGCCACCGCGAGGGAATATGCGTGAGAGTGCCGATTTGACGGCCCTATTACGAAATTCTCGAAGGTGTAACGCGGATTCAGGGCCAGTCCGTCGGACGGTGCGGCATGTCCGGGATACACTTCCTTCGGGTTTTCCGGCTGCTGTTGAGGTTGTGGTTCGCCTCCAGTTTCGATCTGTATAGAGACGCCGGCGGAAAGAAAAAGCCTCGCCGCCTCTTGTATGTGTCCCCCATAATTCTTTTCCACCCATTCCCGGAAGAATGTATCAGGGGCTTTCAATATCAGGGTATCTGTGCCTTCAAATTTGTGCTGCAGCGGTTTGATCCATGTTTCGAAAGCCGTCTCACCTGCGCGCTCTTTTAAGAAAGCGGTTATTTTCAGCCAGGGATCTTCGTGGTTCATGCTCATTGCCGGGTAATCTACAGAATTCACAGATTATCCACATCTTTAATAAATCTGTGGATATGTTGTTTTGCAGGCGTTATCTGCCGAATTTTAACGACAAATAATTATACTGCAAATGCAAAAGCAGTCAATAAATATTGTTGCTTGACCCGGGGTTTTTTGTGTGATAAAATCTTTTTCTACGCGCCAAACTTTAATGCTTGACTGAAGTTAGAGTTCTGATATAATCAATCATTATTTTATACTTCGACGGCGCTCAAACCGCGCCTTTTAGGCCGTGGCGCGTCGAATTGATTTTTCCTCAACCCGTCAAAAAATGGAGCGACAATGAAGAAACATTTGACGACGCCATCTAAGCGCGTAGGTAAAAGGAAGCACGGTTTCAAAAAACGGATGTCCACAAAAGGCGGCAGAAAAACGTTAGCTCGTCGTCGGCAAAAGGGAAGGAAAAGGCTGTCTATTTAATGATCCGGAGAATCTGTCTGAGCATTATAGATATCTATCAAATGTATATCAGAGGATTTTTCCCGGCATGCTGCCGTTTTACACCTACTTGTTCGGAATATGCCAGGCTGGCATTTATACGTTACGGTTTACTCACCGGCGGCCTGAAAACTCTGTTCCGCATATTAAAATGTCAACCATTTAATCCGGCTTCCGGATACGACCCCTTAAAATAACTATGGAAAAAAGGCTAATTTCTGCAGTAATCATTTCTACCTTGATTTTAATCATTTGGTCCGGCGCAACTAAAAAATACTATCCCATTGAAAATAAAGTAGTTACAGCAAAAAGCACCGCAGTTCAGTCGCCCAGACCAACGACCAACACCACACGGCCGGAAATTAATATTAATGAACTGAGCACTTTTAATAATGATCACTTCACCGCCTATTTTAGCGAAAAAGACGCGGCGATCTGGGAAATTGTTTTTAAAAAATATAAAGACTCTGGATTGAATTTAAAACACGCTTTCTTCCTGGAAGACAATGGGTTAACATTTAGAAAATCGACAGTCAACCGGCATTCTATTGCTTTTACTGCTGCCGATAAAGAGAAGAGAATAGATAAGATATTTAAGTTTGATTCTAAGAATTATGCATTAGATGTGGAAATAGTTGTTGAAAACATATCTAATAATCCTATAGAGTTTCGTATCCCATTAATATTAGGGGAGTTTACGATTAGTAATGATAACCAGGGGCGGTTTGATAAACTTACTATTTCCAGCCAGGATAAAATTAAACATCTGAATCTACGCAAAACAGCCACTTTTCAAGATATAAGCTTTATTTCTTATGGAGATAGATATTTTACTGTAATTTTAGGTGTTCCAGCGCGCTTGCTTAAAGCCCAGGTTAATCCTGTAGGACCAAACAGCACAGAAATTGCGCTTTTAGACGAAAAAATAACGCTTTTACCGAGACAAAAAGAAGTTCTTAAATATAACACATACATAGGCCCACAAGATATTAAGACGATAGCTTTGGTAAACAAACAATGGTCTGCGGTAATAAATTTCGGCATGTTTGATTTTATAGCACAGCTGTTATTGCAGATGTTGGAATTTTTCTATCAAATAGGCCATAATTGGGGGGTTGCAATCATCCTGCTCAGCGTGGCTATTTATCTTATTTTATTCCCTTTATCTATAAAGCAGTTGAGATCAATGAAGCAGATGCAGGAATTACAGCCTAAAATAGAAGTGCTACGTAAAACATATAAAGATAATCCTCAACGCTTGAATAAAGAAATAATGGAACTATACCGCAGGCATAAAATTAATCCTTTAGGCGGCTGTCTGCCGGTTTTGTTGCAAATACCCGTGTTTTTTGCCTTATATCAGGTTTTAATTCGCTCCGTAGCACTCAAAGGAGCGAAATTCTTCTGGATTCAAGATCTTTCTCTGCCGGATAAAATAATCTCGTTACCAGGGACATACCCGTTGATAGGTAATTCCATCAATATATTACCCATTTTGATGTCGATAAGTATGTTTTTTCAGCAGAAATTATCTTCTGCTACGCAGATGAGCTCTTCTTCTGAACAGCAAAAAATGATGCTTATCCTTTTTCCTATAATTTTTGTGTTCATCTTTTATAATATGCCTGCGGGCTTAGTTTTGTATTGGTTAGTTAATAATATTCTGATGTTAGTGCAACAGGTTAGAATGAACCGTATCAAAAAGACCGAAACAGTATCATAACCGTATCAAAAAAACAAAGGGAACCGTATAACCGTATCATGAAAGACCCTAAAGATATTGAAAGTTATGAATTTGAAGGAAATAGTTTTGAAGACGCTATTCAGCAAGCTTTGACAAAATTAAAAATTCCTAAAGAAAAGCTGAGTGTGGAAATCCTGACCGAAGGAGCTAAGGGATTATTCGGCATGCCGGGAGTCAAGCCGGCACGTATTAGAGTCAGTATAAAGACAAATTAGCACATGTTCCGCGTGGAACAGGACAAGATATGGGAAGAATAATCGCTGTATGTAATCAAAAAGGGGGTACTGGTAAAACTACCACTGCCATAAATATAGCGACTTACCTTGCTTTGGCAGGGGAACAGGTTCTCTTGCTTGATTTGGATCCGCAGGCGAATGCCACAAGCGGTTTAGGAATAAATAAGCACGATATCAAAAGGAGTACTTATCATATTTTACTGGAAGAAATCGGTTTAGCAGAAGTCGTTATGCCTACCCTGGTAAAAAATCTAACTCTTGCGCCAGCAAATGTGGATTTGACCGGTGCCGAGGTAGAATTAGTTGGTGCGCTGGGGAGAGAATATCGTCTGAAGAATATCCTCGCACATGAAAAAGAAAAGTATGACTTTGTGATAATAGATTCTCCGCCGTCATTAGGTTTATTGACAATTAATGGGTTGTGCGCGGCTAATACGGTTTTAATACCGGTGCAATGTGAGTATTATGCCTTAGAAGGATTGACCCAATTGATGAATACAGTAGGCCTGGTCCGAAAACATCTGAATCCGGAATTAGAGATAGAAGGCGTTTTGATGACCATGGCTGATTTCCGTACCAATCTGACAAAAGAGGTCATAGAAGAAGCCCGGAAATTTTTTAAAGACAAGGTATTCAATTCGGTTATTCCCCGCAATGTACGACTTACAGAGGCCCCCAGCTATGGTAAACCGATTGCAGTTTATGATAAAGATTCCATCGGAGCTGCCAAATATGAAGAGTTAACACAAGAGATCTTACAGGGTACCGTTGTCAAACCTGTTACCGGAAACAGCGAGAATGGGGTACCCCCGGGGTAATGTTTTGCTTGTATTTTTGTAGGCAGCCAAGTCGAAATTTACATAGTGAAATCAGAGGATCAATATCAGGGAGGTTTAATGGAGAAAAAGGCTTTAGGCAAAGGGATCGGGGCTTTAATCCCACCAGCACCGGTCATTCCTTTCAGTAACGATCCAACGGTTGCCCCTGCGGGAGGTACTACCAGCAACAGTGTTACTTATTTGCCGATGTCGTCTATAAAACCTAATCCTTTGCAACCCCGCGATACTTTTGATTCGCAAAGCCTGGAAGAGCTTACGCAGTCCATAAAGGAAAAAGGCATATTACAGCCGGTATTAGTCCGTCAACAAGGAGATGTTTATGAGCTTATAGCCGGAGAACGGCGTTATAGAGCCGCTAACCTGTTGAATCTCAAAGAGATACCTGTTATTGTACGCAATGTTGATGACCGGGATTCCTTGGAATTGGCACTGATCGAAAACATACAAAGGGAAAATCTTAATGTTATTGAAGAGGCACGAGCATATCAATATCTGGTAGAGAAGTTTTCGGTAACCCAGGAAGAATTGAGCGATGTGCTCGGCAGGGCCCGGGCGACTGTAGCTAACATATTGCGATTATTGAAGTTACCGCAAGAAATTCAAGAGGAGATCAAGAAAGGGCGCATATCATACGCCCACGGAAGAGCGCTTTTAGAAGTACAGGATATAAATCAACAGCGTAAGCTGGTGCAAGATATCATAAGTAAAGGCCTGTCTGTTCGGGAACTGGAGACGTTGTTGAAAAGCGGACGCTCTTCACTGGGGCCTATCAAGAAGAGACATTTAAAGCCGGCTGAAGGAGACGCCATGGTGGCCGTGCTGGAGGAGGAGCTTCAGCATATACTCGCTACCAAGGTTAGGATAGTGAAGAAAAAGAAACGGGGTTCGATAATCATCGAATTCTATTCAACGGAAGATATGAAACGGCTCAGCGATAAAATCAAACAGGCATTCTCGTCATAAATCCCCGGAAGGAGAGACAGCTATGGACAATCAGGCGATATTGATCTTGATAAAACCGGACGGCTTGAAAAAGTCGCTGACGGGGAACATTCTTACCAGACTTTCCGAGACCAAACTGGAGATTGTCGCCGCCAAAATGGTCAGGGTATCGAGGGATCTGGCCGCGGCTCATTATCAGCATTTGAAAGACAAGCCGTTTTTTCCTGAGCTTATAAGCTATTTACAGGGGGAATTGCATAACCGCCGTAAAGTAATGGCCCTGGTTTACTGGGGACCGGACGCCATCAACAAATGTCGGCAGCTTGCCGGAGCGACCAATCCGGAAGAAGCGGACCCTACGACGATCCGCGGGTCTTACGGCCGGATCACCACCAAAGGGCTTTACGAGAACGTGGTGCACGTATCCTCAAGCCCGGAAGAAGCGGAGCGCGAGATAAAGCTTTGGTTCCGGCCGGAGGAGATCATCGTCGAGCTCTACCCGGCCAGGGAGAGCGTCGAGAAAGAGAAGAGAACACTCGCCTGGGCGTAAGCAAGGCGCGAAAATCCCCGGCTTGCAAGCCGGGAGATTCGGTCTTCATCCGTAGCATTATACCTTATCGAAAAAGAAAACCCGGGTTTATTGCCGGGGAGCTTAATCGTTCCACATCCCACTCCGCCTGCGGAGAGCGAGAGGAGAGTTGAGTTATGATCAGCAGCATGACCGGTTTCGCCAGTAATGAATCCTCGCTGGACCCCTGCGGCAGGATTTGCGTGGAGCTGCGCAGCATCAATCATAAGTTCCGCGAAGTATCCTTGCACCTGCCGGAAGGTTTCCTTTCCCTGGAGGAGCGAATCAAGAAGGAGATCGAATCCAAGGTGAAACGCGGCAGGATCACCTGCGTGATCTCGATAACCGGCGGCGCGGCCAACAAGATTTTCGTAAACCGAAAACTGTTGAAAAATTATCTCGCGGAGCTGCATCATATCAGGAATGAATTCAGGATCAGCGATAATATCCGCATGGTCGAGTTGATCAATCTTCCCGGGATTCTTTCTCTGGAAGAAAGCACTTTGTCCAAGAACAAGATATGGCCCATCCTGAAGCATCTTCTCTTTAAATCGGTGCAGGACTTGTTGAAGACAAGGCAGCGCGAAGGCAGGGCCATAGCCGGTTACCTGAAAGTGCGCGCCGGAAAGCTGGAGCGTTTTCTCAAAAATGTGAAATCCCGTTTCTCCGAAAGCGTCAAGGCCAAACTGGCGGTCTTGCGCAGCGACGACGAGAAAGCGTCTTTCCTGAAAGACGCCGATATCAGCGAGGAGATGGAAAGGCTGGCTTTTCATATCAAGAACCTCACGAGGAAACTTTCGGCCAGCGGCGCGGTAGGGAAAGAGGTGGATTTTATCGCCCAGGAGATGCAGAGAGAGACCAATACCATGGGCGCGAAATCGAGTGATACGCGTATTTCGGCGCTCGTTGTGCAGATGAAAAGCCAAATAGAGAAGATACGCGAACAGGCGCAGAATATAGAATAGCCCGGGAAACAGGTGAAAGCTGCCTCCGACAGAAAGAAAAAAGGCCAAGAAGGGTTTATTTTTATAATCTCCGGCCCTTCAGGGTCGGGGAAAACGACCCTTGCCCGGCTGTTGTTGAAGCAGAGGAATGCCTTTCGCGGCAGGCTGGTAAAATCCGTGTCTCTGACCACCCGCAGTCCGCGTTCGGCGGAAAAACCCGGCAGAGACTATTTTTTTGTCGGCAGAGAAGAGTTTTTGCGGTTGCGCAGGGATAAAAAAGTCCTTGAATGGACGAAATATTTGGAGTATTATTACGGCACGCCTAAAGAGTTCGTAGAGAGCTGTTTAGACAAGGGTAAGTATCTTTTGATGTGCCTGGATCACAAAGGCGCGATGCGGGTGAAGAAGGCGTATCCGCGCCGCAGCGTGAGCGTGTTTCTCCGGCCGCCTTCCCTGCAGGTGCTGGAGCGCAGGATCCGCGGCCGGTGCAGCAGCACCTCTGAAGAAGAGATAAGAAAGAGGATGCTGAAAGCGAGGCGCGAAATGCGGCTGTGCGGCAGGTACGACCATTGCGTGGTGAACGGAGATTTAGAACACGCGTTGAAGGATTTAAAAAAGATCATCGGTAACAGCGTAACGCGCGCAAAAGGAGAGGTTTAACGAATGGAACATCTTGATGTGCAGAGTATGGTTGCGAAAACAGACAATTCGATATATAAGCTCGTTGTGCTGGCTTCCAAAAGGGCCCTTGAGATTTCCGAGGGTCAGCCGAAACTGGTACAAGTCACTTCAGCCAATCTGAAGCCTTCCATCATAGCCCTGGCCGAGATCTCCGCCGGCAAAATACAGGTAGCGACGGAAAAAAATGGCGGGTAGGAAGAACGTCATTCTCGGTATAACGGCCGGCGCGGCAATCTATAAGGCATGCGAGATCGTGCGCAGGCTGAAAGAAGCCGGTTTCAACGTTATCCCGGTACTTACCGAAGAGGCAGCCGGATTGATCAATCCGCTGTTATTCCGGGCTTTAAGCGGGAATAAGGTATATTATAAACTTTTCGACGGGGGGGAGGACTGGGAGATCGAGCACGTTTCCCTCGCGGACAAAGCCGACATAATACTCGTGGCGCCGGCGACCGCCAATCTGCTCGGGAAGATAGCCGCCGGGATTTGCGACGATCTGTTAAGTTGCGTTATCACCGCCAGCAAGGCTCCGGTTTTTTTCTGCCCGGCGATGAACGAGAATATGTATTTGAACAGGATTACGCAGGGGAACATCGCCAGGCTGAAGGAATGCGGGTATAAATTCATCGGGCCCAAAAAAGGCATGCTCGCCTGCGGGAAAAAAGGGACCGGCTGCCTTGAGGACGTGGATGTTATCGTCGGGAAGGTCAAGGCCGGTCTGTTGTCCAGCCGCTAAGACGGCGCCCGGAAGATTGCGGCGGCATAGCCAAGTGGTAAGGCAGTGGTCTGCAAAACCACTATTCAGCGGTTCGAATCCGCTTGCCGCCTCCAGGTTTAACAAATGTACCGGGCCGGGGTGGCGAAATTGGCATACGCACGGGACTTAAAATCCCGCGACCGCAAGGTCTTAAGGGTTCAACTCCCTTCCTCGGCACTAATGCGCTGTTAAATACGTTCTTTAAACAGCGCACGGAGTAATCGAGATTTGATTCGCTGGCAGTTCTCGATTATCAGATCCACGGCGGTAAACAAATTTAGTCGGGCTCATAGCTCAGTTGGTTAGAGCGTCACGTTGACATCGTGAAGGTCAGGGGTTCGAGTCCCTTTGGGCCCACCATCATTTATGGACAATATGGACATAGAGGTATTAAGGCATTCCTGTTCTCATATCATGGCATACGCCGTGCAAGAGTTGTGGCCGGGGACCAAGCTCGGCATAGGCCCCGCCATAGAAGACGGGTTTTATTATGATTTCGACAGGAAAGAGCCTTTTGTCGAAGAAGACCTCGCGCGCATCGAGGAAAAAATGCGCGAGATCATTTCCCGCGACGAGCCTTTCATTGCCGTAAAGATGAATAAGGACGAGGCGCGGAGGCTGTTTTCCGGCCTGCAGGAAGATTATAAACTGGAATTGCTCAAAGAGATACCGGGCGATGAGGTCACCGTGTACAGGACCGGGGAAAAATTCGTGGATTTATGCCGCGGCCCGCATGTCCCTTCCTCCGGCAGCATCAAGGCCTTCAAGCTTGTTTCGCTTGCCGGCGCTTACTGGCACGGGATAGAGACTAATCCGATGCTGCAAAGGATTTACGGGGTCTGTTTCGAGCAAGAGAGCCGGCTGCAGGAGCATCTGCGCAACATCGAGGAAGCGAAAAAAAGGGATCACCGTAAACTCGGCCCGCAGTTGGGGCTGTTCGACATCTATCACGAAGAAGCCGGCGCCGGACTGGTCTTTTATCATCCTAAAGGCGCTGTCCTGCGCAGTATCATAGAGGATTATGAAAAGAAAGAACATCTGCGCCGCGGGTACCAGATGGTGATCACCCCGCATATCATGCAGGCGGGGTTATGGAAGACTTCCGGGCATTATGATTATTACAAAGAGAACATGTATTCCTTTCCGATCGAGGGGAAAGAATATGTTCTCAAGCCGATGAACTGCCCGGGGCATATCCTGATATACAAATCCAGGATACGCAGTTACAGAGAATTGCCTCTGCGGCTTTTTGAACTCGGGACCGTGTACAGGCATGAAAAGGCGGGCGTTATGCACGGCCTCCTGCGCGTGCGCGGTTTTACCCAGGACGACGCGCATATTTTTTGTCTGCCCGAGCAGCTGAAGAGCGAGATCCAGGGGATAATAGATTTCGTCTTCGACACTATGAAAGTTTTCGGATTCGGCTCTCTCGGCATAGAGCTGAGTACCAGACCGGAAAAATACATAGGTTCGGAAAAGGATTGGGAAACTGCGACATCCGCGCTGGAAGGCGCGCTGAAGGAACGCGGCGTGGCTTACGACATCAACCACGGCGACGGCGCTTTCTACGGGCCGAAGATAGATATCAAGCTGAAAGACGCTTTGAAACGGACCTGGCAATGCGCCACCATACAATGCGACTTCACCCTGCCGCAGCGTTTCGGACTGGTTTACGCCGATGCCGATGGTTCGCAGAAACAACCGGTCATGCTGCACCGGGTGGTCTTGGGCAGCCTGGAGAGGTTCACCGGGGCCTTGATCGAACATTACGGAGGCGGCCTTCCTTTATGGCTTTCTCCGGTGCAGGTGATACTTGTGCCGTTGAAAGAGGAGCAGGCTGTTTACGCGGCGGAGACCGCCAGAATCCTGGAGACAGCCGGGATAAGGGTGAAAGTGGACGGGCGCAACGAAACCTTGAATAAACGTATTCGGGAAGCGGAACTGGAGAAGGTCCCGTATGTCGCCGTTATCGGCGGACGGGAGACGGAAAATAAAACCGTTTCCCTGCGAAAAAGAGGGGCCGGAGACCTGGGCGCGCTGTCCCGCGATAAATTCCTGGAATTGCTTGAGCAGGAAGCCGGGGAGCGCAAATAAGTCCGCGCGGGTGCGCGGAACCAAACATTCAGCGTGGTCGTCGGGCGCGGCATGAAACCGGCGCGCAACGGCCGCGGGAAGGAGGGATGGTAAGATAAAAAAGTTCATCAGAATCAACGAGAAAATAAGATCTTCGCAGGTTCGTCTGATAGGCCCGGAAGGAAATCAGCTCGGGATAGTTTCGATACAAAAAGCCCTGGAACTGGCCGCTCAAAGCGAGCTGGATCTGGTAGAGGTCGCTTCAGGCGCCGTTCCTCCGGTCTGCCGCATCTTAGATTTCAGCAAATTCAAATATGACCAGGAGAAGAAAGAACGGGAAGCGAAAAAACATCAAAAGATGGTCCGTCTCAAGGAGATCCGTCTTAAGCCGAACATTGACCAGCATGATTACAAGACCAAGCTGAAGCAGGTGGTGGATTTCCTGAAAGATAAGAACAAAGTCAGGATCAATCTTTTTTTCCGCGGCAGGCAGATGGAGCACATAGATATCGGCAGGAAACTGCTCGATAAGTTCGTAGTTGACACCCAGAACGACGGTATAGTGGAGAAAGGCGCTGCCATGGAAGGCAGGATTATTTCTATGGTGATCGCCCCGAAATAGACCGCGTGACACGGGCAGCACCGGCAAGGACGGGACAGCAAGAAGCCTTTTTGTCTTTTGTCCGGGAAGTAAATATGAGGAGAGAAAGAGAAATGCCAAAATTAAAGACTAAAAAGGGCGTGGCCAAAAGGTTCAAGGTTACCGCCAAGGGCAAGGTCAAATACGCCCCGTGCAACAAGAGTCATCTTTTGACAAACAAGAAAAGATCCAGGATCCGGAAGCTTAGAGAGTCGGACACCGTAAGCCTGGGAAAGCACGAGAAGTATCTTAAAAGGCTGCTGCCTTACGCATAGAGGCCGGCAGCGCGCGTTTTTCCCGGAGTCGCACCCGGGATATCAGTAAAAAGAGAGAGGTTAGTCATGGCAAAAGTGAAACACAGTGTTGCTACAAGAAGAAGAAAAAAGAGAGTATTAAAACAGGCGGAAGGATATTGGGGAGACCGCAGCAAGCAGTTTCAACAGGCCCGCCGGGCGGTGATGCACGCGCTGGTCTATGAATACCGCGACAGGAAGAATCGCAAACGCGATTTCCGGAGGCTCTGGATCAGCAGGCTTAACGCCGCCTGCCGTTCCTGCGGCATGAAATACAGCGAATTCATAAACGGCCTTAAAAAAGCGCAGGTGGGACTGGACAGAAAAGTCCTTTCAGACCTGGCAATACGCGATCCCAAGGCTTTTGAGGAACTGATAAAAATCGCCAAAGCATAAGTATCCGTTTTCGCTCCACTACCGGGATAGAAAATGTACGTGATCATAGTCGGTTGCGGCAGGGTAGGCGCGGAGTTGGCCAGGCTTCTTTCGGGAGAAGGGCACAATGTCGTCATCATCGACAAGAACAAGTCCGCTTTTTCCCGGCTGGGAGACGCCTTCAACGGCCTTACACTTTCCGGAAACGGCTTCAACCAGGCTTTGCTTAAGCAGGCCGGGATCGAAAAAGCCGATGCCTTCTGTTCCGTGACCAACGGCGATAATACCAATTTGATCGCCGCGCAGGTGGCCAAACGCATTTTCAACGTTCCGAAAGTCCTCGCCAGGATTTACGACCCGCAGCGCGCGCACATCTACACCGCGCTGGGGATGGACATCATCAGCGGCACCGTGCTTTTTGCGGCGATGCTCCGCGACAAAATAATAGAAAGCCGCTTCTCCAGTTATTTGATAGAGACAAAAGAACTCGGCGTGCTCGAACTGGAGGCCAAGAACGGCCTTGCCGGGAAGACGATAAAGGAAATAAACATCCCCGGTGAGTTCATGGTCGTGGCTCTGCGCAATCTTGAAGGCGTGGTTATTCCAGAGCCGTCTTTAGTGCTGAATGAGACCGATACGCTCACGGGGGTGGTAAAAGTCGCCAGCCTTAAGAGCATCAAGGAGAAATTCGGGCTTTAGTCTTTTCTTCCGGAGAAAGTTATGTATATCCTTATAGTAGGCGCCGGAAAAGTTGGATACTTCCTCGCCAGGAGGCTTTCCGAAAGCGGACATACCGTTTCCATCGTGGATAGCGACCGGGATATTTGCGAAGAAACGGCTCGGAGCCTGGAAGTGCTGGCGATCAACGGCGACGGCTGCGACCAGGAAATACTGTCGGAAGCGGGAATATCCCGCGCCGACGTCGTGGCCGCGGTCACCGGCGACGATGAGGATAACCTTGTCATCTGCCAGTTGGCCAAAGAACGTTTCGGAGTAAACCGCACCGTCGGCAGGGTCAACGATCCGGACAACGAGTCCACTTTTTTCAAGCTGGGCGTTGACGTCCCGGTGGACGCGACGAAAATAATAGCCAAGATTATCGAGGAAGAGGTCTCCTTTTCCGATTTCGTGAACCTGATGAGCTTCAAACGCGGCAAGCTCGCTCTTGTGCGCGTCGACCTGCCGGGCGATTCTCCCGTTATCAATAAACAGGTCAGCCAGCTCCAACTGCCCGCCGATTCCGTCCTGGTTTCCATATTGAGAAAAGAGGAAGTTATCGTTCCCAGAGGGAACACCGTTCTGCAGCCGGGGGACGACGTGATCGCTATCACCGCGATAGGGAACGAACCTCAATTGCTGAGGCTCCTTGCCGGTAAGCTCTGAGAACGGGAGGCATTCGTTCGTATGGAAAGTAAGAATAAAATATTTAACAGTATGCTGGGTATCGTTTGGGAGGTTTCCTACGCCTTCGCCCTTATGCTGGCCGCGGCGGTTATCTGCGTGATCGTTCTGCTGGTGAAGATATGATACTGCGTCCGCGGGCCGAAGATATTGCGATTATCGGGTATCATCTCTCTAAGATAATACTCGGTCTCGGCCTGACCATGCTGTTGCCGCTGGGATGTTCGTTCCTCTGCGGGGAACGCGGCCCCTTCTTTGATTTTCTCATAACTATCGAGATAATTTTCGTTTCCGGCCTGTTTATGATGCAGGTCTGCCGCGCCGCCTACGAATCGGGCAAGAAAAAAGCTCCGGCATACGAAAAAAGCATTGCTTCCCTGGATCCGAACTGGATGCACGGAATGATCATGGTGGCCCTGTCCTGGCTGGCGGCCATGATCCTGGGCGCGATCCCTTTATGGCTGAGCGGGCACTGGATCTCTTTTCTCGACGCCTGTTTCGAGAGCATGTCCGGTTTCGCGACCACCGGATTATCTCTGGCGCAGGACCTGGATCATCTTTCCCTCACGCATAATCTCTGGCGGCATTTGACAATGTTCATCGGCGGGCAGGGGATAGTGGTCGTCGCGCTTTCTTTCTTCGTGAAAGGGTTTTCCGGAGCTTTTCGCATGTATGTCGGGGAGGCGCGCGACGAAAGGGTACTGCCGAACGTGATCAATACCGCGCGGTTCATCTGGGGAGTCAGCTTCACTTATCTTGCGCTGGGCACCGCCGCGCTCTGGGCCGTTGGGATGAAAAACGGAATGGAACCCGGCCGCGCATTGTTTCACGGGGCCTGCATTTTCATGGCCGCCTTCGACACCGGAGGCTTCGCTCCCCAGAGCCAGAACATGTTGTATTACCATAATTACGGCATGGAGATAATCACCGCGGTTTTGATGGTTCTGGGCGCGATCAACTTCAGGCTGCATTATCACTTGTGGACCGGTAACCGCCGCGAACTGCTGCGCAATATCGAGATGAGGGTATTATTCATCAGCGTCATGATAACTTTTGCCGTCACCGCCGTCGGGCTTAAGGTAGGCGGTTCGGCCTATGCTTCCGGAGCGCCGCTCTTGTTAAGAAAAGGGTTTTATCAACTTCTCTCCGGGCATACAGGCACCGGGTTTATGACCGTTTGCGCCGAGCAGATCGGCAAGGAATGGAGCGACCTGGCTCTCGTCGGCATGATCTGCGCCATGGCCCTGGGCGGCGCCGTTTCTTCCACCACCGGCGGCATCAAGATGCTGCGCATCGGCATAATCGCCGAGGCGTTCGTGCAGGACATAAAGAAAGTGATCTTTCCTTCCAGGGCGATGGTCGAGCAGAAGTTCCATCATATCAAGGAGGTTTTTCTGGAAGATAAGACCGTGCGGGCCGCCCTGATGGTCACCCTGGCATATATTATTCTTTACGGGATCGGGACGCTGGCCGGCATGCTTTGCGGGTTTGGGTTTATCCCGTCGCTGTTCGAATCGACATCGGCGGCGGCGAACGTCGGGCTTTCCTGCGGCATAACATCCGTCGGAATGCCGGCGGCGCTCAAGGTGGTTTATATTTTCCAGATGTGGGCCGGGAGGCTGGAGTTTATTGCCGTTTTTACCCTGGCCGGTTTCCTTCTGGCGGCGATAAAGGGGAAATGACGTGCGGATTACGTTGAAAACGCTGACGGTGTTGTTTTTTCTTTCGGCCGCACTTGCCGTGTCTTGCCGGGGCGCCTGCGCCGGTCCGGAGACGGTGTCTTCTTCCGCTCTGTTTTCCGATCCCGGGCTTTATGACGGGCGCACAATATCGTTTGAAGGGGAGATCATCGGTGATATAATGAAACGAGGCCGTTACGCCTGGATTAACGTCAATGACGGCCGCTCCGCCATAGGCGTCTTTACCGCCGCAGAGAATGTCGCCGGCCTGTCCGCCGGCGGCTATAAAAGACAGGGAGATATAGTAAGGGTCAGCGGAGAATTCCACCGGGCTTGTCCTGGACACGGCGGCGACATGGATATTCACGCCGGCAGCGTGACCGTGATAATTAAGAGCGCGGCCAGGGAAGAAGCAATCTGCCCTGCCGCGAGGAGAATGGCTGTTTTGTTAGCGGGGGCAATATGTCTGCTATTGATATCGATGCTTTACGGAAGACTGCGGAAGAAGAGATAACCGCTGTTTCTTCCGGACAGGCGTTGGAAGAAATACGGAATAAATACCTGGGCAGGAAGGGCGTTCTCGCCGGACTTACCTCCGAGATCCCTTCTCTTGCGCCGGAAGAACGCGCGGCTTTCGGTAAAAAGGTCAACGCCCTGAAAGGCGCCCTGCTCGCCGCGTTCGAGCGGAAACAGGATTCCGGAACCGCTTCCTCCGGGGGAGCCGCAGCGGGAGTTGACATCAGTATGCCCGGCGTTGGACAGCCCGCGGGGAGCATTCATCTGATCACCCAGGTGGCGGAGGAGGTCACCGGCCTCTTCGCCAGAATGGGGTTTTCCGTGGAGGAAGGCCCGGAGATAGAAAACGAATTTAATAATTTCAGCGGGCTGAATATACCGCTGGAACACCCTTCGCGCGACAATTTCGACACATTCTACCTCAAGGCTCCCGGCGGCGGTATCCTGGAAGAGAAAGACGGCAAGCTCCTTTTGAGAAGCCATACCTCTCCGATGCAAATAAGGGTAATGCGTTCGCGCAGGCCGCCGGTGGCGGTCGTTGTGCCAGGCAGGGTCTATCGTCCGGACGCCGTGGACGCCAGCCATTCCTTCATGTTCAATCAGATCGAAGGCTTCCTGGTGGACAGGAACGTGAACTTTTCGCACCTGAAGGGAGTTCTGGAATCTTTCGCACGCGGCATATTCGGGGAAGACATCAGCATGCGTTTCCGCCCCCACTTCTTTCCGTTCACGGAGCCGTCTGTAGAACTGGACGTTTCCTGCATCATATGCAAGGGCAAAGGATGCCCGCTTTGCGGCAGGAAGGGTTGGCTGGAGATCCTCGGGGCGGGGATGATACATCCCAACGTTTTCAGGAATGTAGGCTACGAACCCTCCAAATACAGCGGGTTTGCTTTCGGCATGGGGGTGGACCGGATAGCCCTGCTAAAATACGGCATAGACGATATAAGATTGTTGTTCCAGAACGACGTCAGGTTCCTGAAACAATTTTAAAGGGGAGATATGAAATTCAGTTATAACTGGATGAAAGATTTCGTCAAGATAACAGTGGACGCGGAGACCCTGGCGCATAAATTCACCATGGCCGGGCACGAGATCGGTTCCGTTATTCAACAGGACGGGGATTTCATATTCGACGCCGAGATCACTTCCAACCGCGCTGACTGTTTTTGCATGACCGGCATGGCAAGAGAGGCTTCCGCGATCCTCGGTAAAAAATTCAAGGCTCCCGCCGGGTTCTTCAAGAGCGTTCCCGGTAAGAGCAAGACTGCCGGGGTTTCCGTTTCCCTGGAGAGCGTCCGGGACTGCCCTTTGTATACCGCTACGGTTATAAAAGGCGTAAAGGTCGGGCCTTCGCCGGAATGGCTGCGCAGGAGGCTGGAAAGTGTCGGCTGCAGGAGCGTAAATAATATAGTGGACATAACCAATTACGCCCTTTTTGAATGGGGCGCGCCCTTGCACGCCTTTGATCTGGACAAGATATCCGGAGGCCGGATAATCGTGCGCCGGGCCGGACAGGGAGAGAGCCTGACCACCATAGACGGGAAAACCCATCTTTTAACGCCCGAAATACTGATTATCGCCGACAGCGGTAATCCGGTGGCCGCGGCCGGGATCATGGGTGGAGACGCGAGCGAGGTTTCTTCGGGTACAGTCAACGTTCTGCTGGAAGGCGCGATTTTCGACCCTGTGCTGGTAAGAAAAGGCTGCCGTTTGATGGCCGCGCAGACAGAAGCGTCCTACCGTTTCGAAAGAGGGGTGGACGCCGAAAGGGTCAAATTATCGGTGGAGCGCGCGGTGATGCTTATTGTTTCTCTCTGCGGCGGAAAAGCGCAGGCTTTTGTCCGTAAGGGCTCCGGTGCCGCCGGACGCAAGCAGATCGAATTTTCCATTACCGAGGCCGAGAAACTTTTGAATATCAAGCTGGCCACAGGAAAGGCTTACCGTATTCTCTCCGGCCTGGGATTTAAAGTGAAGAAAGTCTCCTCGTCCACGCTCAAAGTGGAAGTCCCTCTTTTCAGGAAAGACGTCGGACAGCAGGCCGACCTGGAGGAGGAGATCGCGCGCATATACGGATACGACAGGATAGTCCCCACTCTCCCTTTCGTCTCGGCCGATCCGTCCGGGTTGTCCTCCTGGCAGTGCGTTTCCGGGATTAAAAGACTTATCGCCGGACAGGGATTCCATGAAACCGTAACCTACGGTCTTGTGGAGAAAACTTCACTGGAAGTAATTTCGGAGAAACCGGGCGAGGCGATAGAGGTTTTAAACCCTTTGAGCCGCGAACAGGAAGTCCTGCGCACCTCGGTCGTGCCGGGACTGTTGCGCTGCCTGGCGTATAACATTAATCAAAAACAGGAAGACCTGCGGTTTTTCGAGGTCGCGGATATTTATTATATGACTCCTTCTTGCGGGCACAGGGAAGAAAAAGTGCTGGCTCTGACGGTCTGCGGCACGCGCAGGTATTTTAACGGCAGGTCGTTCTGCGAGGAAGAATTCGGCCCCCTGCACATAAAGGGCGCGCTTGAGGAACTCTTTTCCTGGGCGGGAGTACAGGATTATTCTTTCAGGCAGCATTCCGTAGGCGGCAATATCTCCGTATACGCGGGAGACGAAAAGCTGGGAGAAGTTATTATTTTGGACAAGAAGCAGTCCGCGGTATTCGACATAAAAAACCGGAGCGCGGCGGCCGCCGAGATAAGGCTGGAATCGATTGTGCGTTCGCGCCTGGCTCGGCGCAAGAGTTTTCGCAAAATGGCTCTTTATCCGGCGGTGACCCGCGATATCAGCCTGTTGTTGAAAGAGGAGATATCACTGCGGGATGTCTTCGAGCTCGCCGGGCGGGCGGGCGGCTTATTGTTGAAAGAACTGAAGTTGTCCGATGTCTATAAAGGAGAGCAGATATCCGCCGGCTATAAAGGGTTGACGGTATCCTGCGTTTACCGCTCGAAAGAGAAAACGCTGACCGAAGCGGAGGTCGCGCCCGCGCATGCGGCCGTCGTCCAGGCCCTTTCCGGCCATCCCGGTATTTCTCTGCGTTGAAAACAGGAAGCCCTCCCGGCGGGAATTGACAACGGCAGGATGCCGTGGTATACTTACTTTTGCAGCGTTAGATTCCCTGCCGTGCTCGTTAGGATGAATGATGTTTGGTGAACCAACACCAAGAACACGGGAGTCTTGCTCTTTCGACGCCTTGGCGCCGGAAGGATCGCTCCCAACCTGGGAAATGGGTTCAACCCGTCATTTGTCCAACGGCACAAGGCGGGGTTTTTTTATGCCTTTTTCGGACCGAAAACATGTCTTCCCAAGATAAAAAGAAAATCCCCGATAATGAAAAACGTTCTGCCGCCGGCGGTGCAGGCCGCCCGGGCGGTTATCCGGACGTTCCGCTGGCTGTGCGCATGCGTCCCCGCGACCTGGAAGAATACGCCGGCCAGTCGCACCTGCTCGGGAAAGGAAAGCTCCTGCGTAGGGCGATCGAAGCCGACAGGCTGACATCCCTGATCCTTTTCGGCCCGCCCGGGACGGGTAAAACCTCTCTCGCCTGGTGCATTTCCAGGATCACCAAGGCGCGCTACGTCGCCTTGAACGCCACCACTTCCAACGTCGAGCAGATGCGCAAGGAGATCGCGGCGGCAAGAGCGGCAAAGGCGGCAGGGGAAAGGACCATCCTTTTCATCGATGAGATACACCGTTTCAACAAGGCGCAGCAGGATGTGCTTCTGCCGGACGTGGAGGAACGCAACGTGGTGCTGATCGGCGCCACCGTGCAGAACCCGTTTTTCTCTCTCGTCTCCCCGATCCTTTCCCGTTCGCTGGTCTGCGAGTTGAAGAGTTTGAGCGTAGAGGATATAAAGGGTATAATAGGGCGCGCGATTTCCGACAAAGAAAGAGGCTTGGGAGCGCTTAATGTGTATGCCGCTACGGAAGCGGTGGAATTTCTGGCGCGCTCCTGCGAGGGAGACGCCAGGCGCGCCCTCAGCGCTTTGGAGATCGGAGTTTTAACTACGCCGCCTTCCCCGGACGGCAGCATAAAGTTCGATCTGGCAGCCGCCTCCGAATCCATACAGAAGAAGGTCGTGCTTTACGATCGGGACGGAGACGGGCATTACGATACCATTTCGGCTTTTATCAAGTCCATGCGCGGTTCCGATCCCGACGCCGCGCTTTACTGGATGGCCAAGATGCTTTATGCCGGCGAGGACCCGCGTTTCATAGCGCGCAGAATTTGTATCTGCGCCGCCGAAGACGTCGGCAACGCCGATCCGCTGGCGTCGGTGCTGGCCGCGTCCGCTTTGCAGATATCGGAATTCGTGGGGATGCCGGAAGCGCGCATCCCTCTGGCGCAGGCCGCGGTGTATATCGCCTGCGCGCCGAAGTCCAACGCCGCCTATCTGGCCCTGGAGAAGGCTTATACCGAAGTTGAGAACGAAACTGTTCAGGAGGTCCCCGATCATCTGAAAGACGCCTCTTACAAAGCCGCCGCTTCTCTGGGCAGGGGAAAAGATTACAAATACAGCCACGATTATCCCGGCCATTTCATTCAACAGGATTATACCCGCCGCAAAGTGCGTTTTTACGAGCCCACCGATATCGGGCACGAGGCCAGGATAAAACAGCGTCTGGATAAGATTCGTTCGGGGAAATGATGCGCGCCGAAGGACGAAAGACGCTTTTTCGAGCCCTCCTCATCTTCGCCCTGCTTCCTTGTTTTAGGGAACGGTCAATAGATAGTT
>DIEK01000049.1 GCA_002418595.1 Candidatus Omnitrophica bacterium UBA5776
ATCGCGGACAGACCGGGTTTAGAAGACCCTTCTTCGCTGGCGTGCGCCGTGCGGTTGGCGGTAAAATGCACATTAAACCTAAAAAGAAACTAGGCCAGAATTTCCTGGTGGACAAGAATGTGTTGAGAAGGATCGCGTCCGCCTGCGGTTTGGAACGCGGAGACCGCGTGCTGGAAATCGGGGCGGGCAGGGGCGAGTTGACAGCTCTGCTGGCCGAGACGGCTGCCGAGGTCGCGGCGGTAGAAATAGACTGCGACCTGCTTCCGGAACTCGGCCGTGTGGTGTCCGGCAGGGACAACGTCCGGGTGATCAACTCGGACATCCTGAAGCTTAATATACGGTCTGTTTACGATTCTTTCTCCCCGGGCGGAGAAAGGGGGCTGAAAGCGGTAGGCAATATTCCTTATTATATCGCTTCCCCTATTCTGGAAAAACTTCTGCTTGAGGGCCGGGGGCTGATTTCGGATATCTATCTTACCGTGCAGTTGGAGTATGGTCAAAGGATATGCGCGCAGGCCGGAAGCGATGAATACGGCCCCTTGAGCCTGTTCGCGCAGTATTACGGCGATGCCGCGCTGCTTTTTAAGATAAAAAACTCCTGTTTTTACCCCGTGCCCAAGGTGGATTCCTGTTTCGTCAGGCTTATCCCCAGAAAAACCCTGCCGTTGGAAGGCGAAGCGCAAAAGACTTTTTTCCGCCTGGCTGCGGCCGCGTTCGGGCAAAGGCGGAAAATGCTGAAGAATACTCTTAAAGATCTCATAGAGCGCGAAGAGTTGGAGCGTTTTCTGCAAGATAAAGGGATATCCGCTCAAGCCAGGGGAGAGGTCCTTTCTCCGGCCGATTTCATAGAACTCGCGAGATACTCCTTAGCCCTGCGTAAAAACCCCTCCGCGGCATAAATTTTATTAAAAAAAACATTGACAACAGGGACTTTTTACTATATATTCTACTATCTACATCGCCCCAAAGGGTCTGCCTGTAGAAATAACGGACATCAAATCAACACAGGCTTTCCAGTTTTAAGAATCCCGCAGGAATTCTTAATGGGTGAGGTTTTTTGTTTCTCCGGAAGTTGGCGATCAATCGTGATATCCCGTCGCTGGAGTAGCTCAGTTGGTAGAGCACGTCCTTGGTAAGGACGGGGTCACGGGTTCAATTCCCGTCTCCAGCTTAGAAATTTCCCGTAAGGTTTAACCGGTACCGAGAAAAACAGGCGAAAAGTTATGCGAGAAATAATCACGGTGGAATGTACAATCTGCAAGAATAAGAACTACACCACCACAAAAAATAAAAAAAAGCATCAGGATAAGCTTGAACTGAAGAAGTTCTGCAGGGTGTGCAGGAAACACTCGCCGCATAAAGAGACCAAATAGGGGCGTCCGTTAATTGGCTAAACGGCGGGACTCCAAATCCTGTCCTGGGGGTTCAAGTCCCTCCGCCCCTGCTGATCAGGCGGCGGGAGAAAGAACAGAAACAAACAATGAATTTATTCGATAAACCGGCAAGGTTTTTGGGGGAAGTAAAAGCCGAACTAGGCAAGGTTTCCTGGTCCAGCAAGCAGGAGCTCATCGGAGCCACCGGCGTGGTGATCGGTCTTACCGCGATTATGGCAACTTTCATTTTCATAGTCGATTTCTTCCTTACCCGTTTCGTTACCTTTATGTTCAGATGAAAAATTGGTATGTCGTTCACACCCAGACAGGGTTCGAGGAAAAAGTAAGGGCGCTGCTCGAGACGCGCGTCGCTTCCAGCGGCTTGCAGGAGCAGATTAGCGGCATCGTCATCCCCACGGAACAGATCTCCGAGATCCGTTCCGGCAAGAAGAGGCTTTCCCAGAGGAAATTCTTTCCCGGTTACCTGCTGGTGGAGATGGAACTTAATGACGCCACGCATCTGCTGATAAAAACGACGCCCGGCGTGACCGGTTTCATCGGATTGGGGAAAAAGCCGATGCCGCTTCCGCAAAAGGAAGTAGACAGCATACTCAAGCGCACGGAGGAGACCCAGAGCAAGCCCAGTCCCAAGATAATTTTCGAGAGAGGCGAGCAGGTCAGGGTAACGGAAGGGCCTTTCGTCAATTTCAACGGTACCATAGAGGAAGTTCACCCTGAAAAGGGTAAAATCAAGGTCAGCATTTCCATATTCGGGCGGTCCACTCCGGTCGAACTGGAATACTGGCAAGTGGAGAAGGTTTAGCCATGGCTGGAAAGAAAGTTACCGCTCAGATCAAATTGCACGTTCCCGCAGGCGCCGCCAATCCGGCGCCGCCCGTAGGCCCGGCCCTGGGGCAGCACGGTGTGAATATAATGCAGTTCTGCAAACAGTTCAATGATCAGACCAAGGGAAGGGACGGTTTAATCCTCCCGGTGGTCATCAGCGTCTACGAGGACAAATCCTTTACCTTTATAATAAAGAGTCCGCCGTCTTCCGTTCTCATCAAAAGGGCGGCCAACCTGGCAAAGGCCTCCGCGACAGCCGGAAAAGAGATAATAGGCAAGATAAACCAAAAACAAGTAGAGGAGATCGCCAAACAGAAGATGCCCGATCTGAACACCAAGAGTCTTGAGGCCGCGCGCAAGATCATCGCGGGAACGGCCAGGAGCATGGGCATAGAAGTCGAGCAATAATATGAAAAAGCGCAGCAAGAGATACCAGACTACCGAGAAACTAGTGAATAAGGACAAGGTTTATACGCTTAAGGAAGCGGTAAACCTTCTTAAGTCGCTGGCCCAGCCTAAATTCGCCGGGTCCCTGGACCTGCATTTCAACCTTAACGTGGACACCAAGAAATCCGACCAGATGATCCGCGGCACCGTGGTGCTTCCGCACGGCACGGGCAGAAAAGTGAAGATCGCCGTGTTCTGTAAAGGGGAGCAGGAGCGAGACGCCAGGGACGCCCAGGCCGATTACGTAGGTGCCGGAGATTTAATGGAGAAGGTCGCCGCCGGTTTCCTGGATTTCGACTGTGTTATCGCCACGCCGGATATGATGAAGGATTTGAGCAAACTGGGCAAGATCCTCGGCCCCAAAGGCCTGATGCCCAGCCCCAAGACCGGAACAGTCACCACCGACGTCGCCAAAGCCATCGGGGACGTGCGCAAGGGGAAGGTGGAGTTCCGCGTGGACAAGCAGGGCGGTATACATCTCTCGGCTGGGAAGCTATCGTTCAGCGAAGAGCAGCTTCTGGAGAACGCGAATTGCGTGATAGACGCGATAAATGAGGCTAAACCGGGTTCGGTAAAAGGGAAATTCGTTAAGGCTTTCGCGGTCTCTTCCACAATGAACCCGGGGATGAGGGTTGCGATATGAAGAAAATAAGTCTGATAATCAAGGAGACGTCCGGTAAGATCATCAAGGACAATATCAGCGTTCCGGACGCCGGATTTTTCATAGTTAAATATTCCGGCCTCTCCTCACCGGACATGTCGGCTTTAAGGCAGTCCCTTAACGATACCGGAGCCAAGCTGCAGGTGGTGAAGAATAGCGTGGCCAGGCGCGTGCTCAAGGATTCCGGGCAGGACGCGCTCGTCGTTTCCGTCGAAGGCCCCTGCGGTTTCGTTTTCTCGGGAGAAGACGCGGTGGCCGTTTCGAAAACGCTCTGCGGTTTCGCGAAGGAACACGGGCCCTTGAAAATAGAAGCGGGTTTTCTCTCCGGCAAGCCTCTCACTGCCGCAGAGGTCCTGGAACTCTCCAAACTGCCTTCGAAAGAGATGCTGCGCGCCAAGACGGTCATGGTGCTCAAGTCGCCGATTACGGGCATCGTCATGGTGCTTAACCAGACGTTAAAGAAGTTCGTTTACTGTGTCGAACAAATAAAGCAGAAAAAGTCTGCCGCCGCTTAGTTGGCGCGGCCGGCTGCCGATTAGCGAAAAACAAGGAGGAATGGAAATGGCAAGCGAAAAACTGGAAGAGATGATTAAGACGATAGAAGGGTTGACGGTGCTGGAACTGTCAGAGCTGGTCAAGGCGCTGGAAGATAAATTCGGCGTCCAGGCGAACATGCCGATGATGATGGCTCCCGCAGCAGGCGCAGCAGCAGCGGGCGGAGCCGCTCCCGCGGAAGAGAAAACGTCGTTCAACGTCGTCCTCACCGCGTCGGGCGCGAACAAGATAGCCGTCATCAAGGAAGTAAGGACCATTACCAATCTCGGTCTGAAGGAAGCCAAGGATCTCGTGGACGGCGCTCCCAAGACCGTCAAGGAAGGGGTCAACAAGGAAGAAGCCGAGGAAATGAAGAAGAAACTCGAGGCCGCCGGAGCGACCGTCGAACTGAAATAAAAGTTTCGGAAGTTATTTATTAGAGAAGGTCGGGAATAACTATGGCGAAAAGGAAAAGTTTCGGTAAGCTGAAGGAAACGTACGATCTACCCCATTTGCTGGATATGCAGATCGGGTCGTATCGTGATTTCCTGCAGATAGATGTGCCGGCAGCGGAACGCAAGCGTCAGGGGCTGCAGGAGGTTTTCGAGGAGATATTTCCCATAGAGAACCAGGACCGTTCCGTAAAACTGGAGTACCTCAGTTATTCGCTGGGAAAACCCAAGTATGATCTGCCGGAATCCAAGCGGCGTTCGGTCACTTTCGGAGCGCCTTTGAAAGTGCGTTTCCGCCTGACCACCGCCCGGGAGGCCAAGGAACAAGAGGCTTATTTCGGCGAGATCCCGCTGATGACCGATACCGGGACTTTCATCATAAACGGCGACGAGCGGGTGGTCGTCAGCCAGCTGCAGCGTTCGCCCGGCGTTTCCTTCGAGGAAGAGGACCATCCTACCGGCAAGAAGATATTTTACGGCAGGATCATACCCTACAGGGGCGCCTGGCTGGAATTTAAACATGACCTTTCAGAGACCATCCTCGCCTATGTCGACCGCCGCCGCAATTTTCCCGCCACGCAGATATTGAGGATACTGGGTTATTCTTCCGATAAGGAGATCATAGCCGCGTTCGGCAAGCAGTATCCGGAGATAGAGAACACCCTCAAAAAAGACTCCACGCGTAATAAAGAGGAGGCTTATATAGATTTCTACCGCAAGATGCGCCCCAGCGAACCGGTGACGCGCGAGGCGGCGGAAGCGCTTTTTTACCGTTTGTTCTTCGATCCCGCCAGGTATGACCTGGAAAAGGCCGGCCGTTTCATCCTCAACCGCAAGCTTGGGGTGGATGTCCCCCTGGACAAGCGGGTGTTGGATTCGGCCACTGTGATCAAGGTCATCGAGTATCTGATCAGGCTTAAGAGCGGGGAAGGAAAGATAGACGATATAGATCATCTGGGTAACCGCAGAGTCAAGACAGTCGGCGAACTCGTGCAGAACCAGGTCAGGATCGGCCTCTCCAGGGTGGAGCGTTCCATAGTCGAGAGGATCAGTCTGCTGGGAGAGATGGAAAACCTCAACGTGCATTACCTCGTGAATTCCAAACTGCTCTCCAATCAGATCAGGGATTTCTTTTCGCGCAGCCAGTTGTCCCAGTTCATGGACCAGATAAATCCCCTGGCCGAGATGACGCATAAAAGAAGGTTGAGCGCGCTCGGCCCCGGAGGTTTGTCCAGGGAGAGGGCCGGTTTCGAAGTCAGGGATATACATCCTTCGCATTACGGCCGTATCTGCCCTATAGAAACCCCGGAAGGCCCTAACATCGGTTTGATCTCCTCCTTGAGTTGTTACGCCAGGGTAAATGCGCTCGGGCTGCTGGAAACGCCTTACAGGAAAGTCGAAAACGGCAGGGTGACGCGCAAGATAGAATATCTCACCGCAGACCTGGAAGAAGACAAGATCATCGCCCAGGCCAACGCCGCCATTGATTCCGACGGAAATTTCCTGGAAAAAGAAGTCTCATGCCGTTTCAAGGACGATTTCCCGAAAGTGCATCCCAGTAAAGTCCAGTATATGGACGTCTCGCCTAAACAGCTGGTTTCCGTGGCCGCGTCGCTTATCCCCTTTCTCGAGCATGACGACGCCAACCGCGCCCTGATGGGTTCGAACATGCAGAGACAGGCCGTGCCGTTGATGGTGCCGGAAGCGCCTCTGGTGGGGACGCAGATGGAAGGAAAGGTCGCGCGCGATTCCGGGGTAGTGGTGATCGCCGGGGATTCGGGCAAGATCACCAGCGTGGACGCCTCTACCATAACGGTAGGCAAAAGAATATACCATTTAAAGAAGTTCCAGAGGACCAACGCCGATACCTGTTTCAATCAGAGGCCGATCGTAAAGCCCGGAGAGCACGTAGAGAAGGGGCAGGTCCTGGCGGACGGGACCAGTACGCGCAAAGGCGAACTGGCCCTCGGCCGTAACCTGCTCTGCGCTTTCATGCCCTGGAGAGGTTACAACTTCGAAGACGCCATACTGATAAACGAGAAGGTGGTCAGAGAAGATCTGTTCACCTCGATACACATAGAGGAGTTCGAGATAGAAGCCACGGAGACGCGCCTCGGCAACGAGGAG
>DIEK01000032.1 GCA_002418595.1 Candidatus Omnitrophica bacterium UBA5776
AGCGAGCTCGGCCGTGGGAGTGACCACGCCTGTCCTGCCCACCTTGACCGCTATCTTCAACACCTCGGTGGTCGCCTGCCTGGCCGGGAATTTGTAGGCCCTGGCCCAGCGCGGGCTTTTCGAGGTAGCTCCCAGGGTTTCCTGAATCGAAAAGGAATTTATTTTTACCACTACCCCGTCTATTTCATAAGGCAGCGCATCGCGCTCTTTCTGCCATCTTTCGCAAAACGCCTTCACCTCTTCCCTGCCTTTACAAAGCCGGTTTTGGGGATTGACCCTTATCCCCCATGCGAAGAATTTCTGCAGCAGTTCCCAGTGCGTCGCGGGTTTGCCGGAAGAGAATTCACCCACCGAGTGCGCGAAAAATTTAAGTTTACGTTCGGCGGTCTGCGCGCTGTCAAGCAGTTTCAGAGAACCGGCGGCGGCGTTGCGCGGATTGGCGAAGACCTGGGCGTTGCCGGAGGCCCCGCTGTTAAGAAACTCGAGGTCCTTTTTGTCCATATAGATCTCTCCGCGCACTTCGACCAAAGACGGCAAATTACCGCCGCGCAGGCGCAAAGGTATGGAACGGATGGTCCTGATGTTGGACGTTACGTCGTCTCCGGACTCGCCGTCGCCGCGGGTAGAAGCCCCGGTGAGGATCCCTTTCTCGTAAACGAGATTGATGCTGACCCCGTCTATCTTCAGTTCCGCGACCAGCCCGGGGGCAGCGGGCGACTTCAGCATATCGACGGTCTTTTCATACCAATCGGAGAGCTCTTCCAGCGAATAAGTATTGTCCAGCGAGAGCATCCTGGCGCGGTGTTTAACCGGAAAGAAACCCGGCGAGATGCCCCCTCCGACCCTTGCCGTCGGGGAATCGGCGGACCGCATCCCGGGATGAAGATCCTCCAGTTCCCTGAGGCGCGCCATCAAATCGTCGTATTCCTTATCGGAAACGGAAGGAGCATTAAGAATATAATATCTATAGTCGTGTTCTCTAAGCTCTTTCCTTAGCCGCTCTATCTCTTTTTTCGCCCGCGCCTCTGACGTCATTTTATAGAAAAACCGGTTAAATTTTCCACACTATCCGACCATGTGCATTCTGCTCCGGTGATCAATCCGGAGAAATCGTCCGCCATTTTTTTTAAGAAAGAATGCAGGAGCGTCTCCTCCGCTTCGGCGACAAGCGCGACCCTGCCGTCCCGCAAATTGCCCACCCAGCCGTTGATCCCGGCTTTCACCGCCAGCATACGGCAATGAAACCGCAAACCGACGCCCTGGACCCTGCCGCTGTAATAAACCAGGACCCTCTTCTTCATAGGACCTAATTATAACACGATAATTATGCGAAGAGAAATCAATTTGGAGCGCCCGGCCTAAAGGCCGTGGTGCGCTTGTGATTTTTACAGGTAACTCCTGAAGGGAAGTAAGATCGGTCAGAAAAGAAGGGCCAGCGCCTGTTTCACCGTCTGGCCTGCCGCTATACCGAGCTCGGCGGCTGCCGGACTGCATTCGCTTACTTTGGCTTCCAGGGCCTCTTCTATGGAAGCCGCGCCGGAAAATTTAAAGGCGGCGTCGCCGAATTTAACGGCGGCGCCCATATCCAGATAACCGCACATACCGTAGCCTTTATTCGCTTTGAGAACAATAAGATTCCTGCCGCCCAGCGGCAGCTGCAAGGCGGTTATTTTATACTTTGACGGAGCTAAAACCGCGCCGAATTGATCTCCGTTAATGCATATCTCTTTGCTTATCAGCATCCCGAAATATCTACGCGGATGACATTATCTCCGCTTAAGACTGCTCCTCGCTGGATATGCAGGATAAATTACGTTCGATGAAACTTATCAGCTTTTCCTGCCCGGAGCAGGAAAAATTGCAAAACTCCACACCCATGCCCGGGAATATGTTCTTCTGTATCTGCTTATCCGGCAGCCATACCACCTTGGCCTCCAGTTCCAGATCCTCCTGTTTCGGCGGCAGCTTGATCTTAAGGACGACCGCATCCCCCAGCTTTAACTTGTCCACGCCGTACACATAAGCGCCTACCGCGCTGAGATTAAGTATATCCACGTGCGCTTTACCGCCGGCGTATTCCAGTTCCGCCTTTATATCCAGCGGCAGGCGTTTAAACCTCCTGCGCAGCTGCATCTTCTTTATCTTCTCTATAATACGGTCCTCGCGGAAGCTGTTTTCCGCCAGATCCAGAGAAGGGTACATCTCTATCGTTCTGTCCAATCCGGAGACCGAGAAAACGTTCTTCAAGTGCGAAGGGATACAGCAAAAACGCATCCTGCCGTTGTTGTTCACCACTTCCTTATAGGCGATGATGATGACGGAAATCCCCATATAATCCACCGATTCCACTTCCTCGAAATTACAAAGGATGTCGGTATACCCGTCTCTCAGGCATTGCCCGACGGTCTCGATGAAATTGGCGGAATCGACGTCCACCTTGCCGATCAACTCCATTAGGATTATCCCGTTCTTAAGCCCGACGCGTATATCCATGATTGTCTCTCCCGAGAGCTTGACGGCTGCCGCCGTATGTTGAAAGGTTGCTTCGTATATCTAAATTATAACACAAAAACTCCGCTTTCACCGTTTCTCCCGCACGAAGAATTCCGCGGCGGCGGCGGCGACCTCCGCCTTTTCGCGATTGAACACCTTGACCTGCAAGGTCACGATATTCTTGCGCACGCGGATTATCCTGGCGTCGGCAAAGATATCGCCCAGCGCCTGTTTCAGAAACCTGATGATAAACTTCACCGTGAGGAAACTGCGCCCGGCATACCTGACCAGCAGAGCGTTGGCCGCGGCGGTGTCGGCTAAAGCGGCTATGGCCCCTCCGTGCAAACTGCCGTGCGGATTGGTAAACCTCCGGCGGAAAGGAAGCTTCAGCAGGGCCCGCCCATCCTCCAGTTTCAGCACCTGTATGCCCAATAATCTCTCGAATTCAACCTGGACTTTCTTTTCCATATTCTTAATTCCGGCTTAATTCCGGGGACACAATACTTAATTCAAGAAAACGACAAGAAATCGTGTTAGATTTTACCATTTTCTTGCGTCTATTATAAGAGAATAGAATTATAGCATAAGTTTCTGATTCCGGGGACACAATACTTAATTCCCCTCTCAAGTTATACGGCTCCGCGGGATACCGTTTGTTCTTGGAAGGATTTTCTTGAGGTAGCGGCCGAACCTCATCTGCTCCATAAATGGCGCGCTTTTTGTATAAACCAACAAGCAGGAGGCTCTCAATGGCAAGGATAGCGAGATTAGTCGTGCCCGGAATCCCCCACCACATTGTGCAGAGAGGCAACAGACGCCAAGATGTTTTCTTTAACGACGATGACAGGAGGGCCTATCTTAATTATCTAAAAGCATACGCTATGCCTTCTGGGATAGAATTCCTGTCATATTGTTTAATGAATAATCACGTGCATATTATTGGTGTCCCGAGTAACAAGGATAGTTTTGCCGACGGTTTCGGAGAAGCGCATCGCAGGTACACGAGAATGATCAATTTTAGAAAAGGATGGAGAGGATATTTGTGGGAAGGCAGATTCAAATCGTACCCCTTGGGGGGCGCTTATTTATATGCCGCGCTTCGTTATATAGAAATGAATCCTGTAAGAGCGAAAATGGTGAAGAACGCCTGGGACTATCCATGGTCAAGCGCAAAAGCACATGTCTTAAACCACTCTGACATTTTACTAACCGATAATTGTATCGCTTTGGAAGTGGAAGACTGGAGATCGTTTCTTTCCGAAGATGACAAACAAGATCACGCCGACTTATTAGAAACGCATTTGATGAGCGGACGTCCGTTGGGAGATGATAAATTTATCGAGAAGTTAGAAAGATTAACCGGCAAAATACTATATAAGCAGAAACCGGGACCGAAGGAGCGGGGACACGATACTTAATTATTAAGCAGTTCATACCAGGGATGCGATAATTAAGTATCGTGTCCCCGGAA
>DIEK01000064.1 GCA_002418595.1 Candidatus Omnitrophica bacterium UBA5776
ATGGCGGTCTTGCCGACCCCGGCCTCCCCCAGCAGCACCGGGTTGTTTTTGGTGCGCCGGCTGAGTATCTGGATCACCCGCTCTATCTCCGCCTTGCGGTCTATCACCGGGTCAAGTTTATTATCCCTGGCAAGCGCGGTCAGGTCGCGGCCGAAGGCGTCCAGCGCCGGGGTCTTGGTCTTGGATGCCGGGTGGCTGTAACCGGGAATGGACGAACCCAAAATCTCCATAACCTCATTCCTGACCTTGCTCAAGTCCAGGCCGAGGTTCATCAACACCTGGGAAGCCACGCCTTCGCCTTCCCTGATAAGACCGAGCAGAAGATGCTCGGTCCCTATATAATTATGGCCGAGGGAACGCGCCTCTTCGGCGGCCAGTTCAAGCGCCTTCTTGGAACGGGGGGTAAAAGGGATATCCCCGATGATCTGGGTGGCGGGCCCCGGCTGGACGAGCTTCTCTATCTCCAGGCGGATGTTCTCCAGCGAAAGGCCGAGTTTCTGCAGCACGCTGGAAGCCACGCCTTCGCCTTCCCTGATAAGACCGAGCAGGATATGCTCTGTCCCGATGTAATCATGATTAAACCGTCTGGCTTCTTCCTTTGCCAGGATGATGACTTTACGAGCCCTCTCCGTGAATCTCTCGAACATTTTATCCTCCCTGTATTATTCAAAACCCCTCCGCGAGGGGGCGTTTTCTACACGGCGTTCAATTTTCCCCTGATGATCTCCGCGCGCTTGACGTCCCTATCCTCGGGCGAAAGCTTTTTGTTCTCCAGCTTTTGTAAATGCGCGGGCTGTATTAATATAAAAAGTTCGTTGATGACGCTGCGGTTCAAGTCCTCGATCATACCAAGTTCGCAACCCAGCCTGAGCATGGAAAGCAGTTCTATCGTCTCCTTGCTGGAAATGATGTGGGCGTTGCGCAGTATCCCGAAACTTCGGTGCACCCTGTCCTCCAGCATCGCCTTTTCTCTGGCAAGCAGCGCTTCCCGGGCCTGGGCCTCCTGCTCGATGATCTGACGGATCAACCCGTCTATGTTGCCGACAAGGTCCTCTTCGCTCTGTCCCATGGAGACCTGGTTTGATATCTGAAAAAAATTACCGGCGGCCTGCGTGCCTTCGCCGTAAAAACCGCGGGTGGTAAAACTCAATTTGGCGATGGCGGCGAGCACCCTGTTTATCTGGTTAAGCATTACCAAAGCCGGCAGGTGCAGCATCACCGAGCCCCGCATCCCGGTCCCGGCATTTGTGGGACAGGCGGTCAGATATCCCCACTCGCGCGAAAAGGCGTACTGGACCTCGCGGGATATCGCGTCGTCGAGGCCGTTGACGATGTCCCAGGCGCCTTTTAGATTGAAGCCGGATTGCATTACCTGTATGCGGAGGTGGTCCTCTTCGTTGACCATTACTGAAAGGACCTCGTTGTTCTCCACGATCAACGCCTTACTGTTCGGCTTCTGGCTCAATTCGTGGGACATCAAATGCCGCTCTACCAGGAACTGTTTATCCACCGAGTCGAGCTCGGACATAGCGAAGAACGAAGTGTTCTTGAGTAAATCCACGTTTTCCTTCAACGCCCTGGCTTTCTCGATCACCGTCTCCGCCTGCTTTTTGCCCGCCCAGTGCGGAAAAGGCATTTTGTCGATATTACGCGCCAGCCGGACCCGGCTGGAGATGACGATATCGGAATTAGCCCCGGACCCTTTCAGCCATTCGCTCGTGTGATTGAGAAGATCGCTAAGATTCATTTTCCCCGCCGTCCGTTGCCTGCCGTTTCTGGTTGTCTTCCATGTCCCTTATCTTGTCCCGCAGCCCGGCCGCTTCCTCGAAATCCTCCCGCTCCACCGCCTTTAAGAGCCTGCGGCGCAGTTCCTGCAATTCGTTCTTGGCGCGCGGCTGTTCCGTTCTCTGCTCCCGGTTGACCGGAAACTTGCCGGAATGCCTTGCCGAACCGTGTATGCGTTTCAGCAAAGGCGCCAGGTACTGACGGAAGGCGGCATAACAATCGCCGCAACCCAGCCTGCCTATCTTTTTGAATTCGACGTAGGTCAACCCGCAATTCGAACATTTCAAAGAGACGGTCTCCGCCGCTTTCTGCGGCTTGTCGAAATCCGCCATTCCGGCGAGTATATCGCTCAAACCGAAGTGCTGCTCCATCTGCGCGCTTTTGTTCCTGGCGCACTCCTCACAAAGATGCAGTTCGCTCATCTGATCGTCCACGATCTCGGTCAGATGCACAGTCGCCTGGTTTTTTCCGCAAATATCGCAAAGCATAAAACGTCCTTCCTCCCGCGCCGGACGGCGTTATATTTTATATCTCACTCCGTCTTGGGCGGTGATAGCATGGAATTTCCCGATCAGCTTCCTGGTAGTCGGGCCGGGTTTGCCGCTGCCGATGACGCGCCCGTCTATCTTGACCACCGGGATGATCTCTGCGGCAGTACCGGTCAGAAAACATTCATCGGAGATATAAACCTCATGCCTGGTAAGCACGTGCTCGTGCACCGGTATGCGGTTTTTCTTGGCGAGCTCTATCACGGAATCCCTGGTGATACCACGCAAGGTGCCCATGCACTGCGGAGGTGTGTAAAGACCGCCGTTCTTGACGATGAATATGTTGTCTCCCGTGCACTCCGCCACGAATCCGAGGGCGTCAAGCATGATCGCTTCTTCGCAGCCCGCGTTCACCGCTTCAATCTTGGCCAGTATGTTATTGAGATAATTCAGCGATTTTATCTGCGGATTCAACGCTTCCGGCATATTGCGCACCGTAGGCAC
>DIEK01000117.1 GCA_002418595.1 Candidatus Omnitrophica bacterium UBA5776
GTCGTCGGTGTTGATGACGCAAAACGCCTTATCGGAAAGCCCGGAGAACAACAGCGCCTTGGCCCGAAAATATTCCTCTTCCGTTTTATGGTAATCAAGATGATCCCGGGTCAGGTTCGTGAAGACGGCGGAATGGAATTCCACACCCTCCGTCCTGCGCTGATCGAGCGCGTGTGAGGAAACCTCCATAACCGCGTAAGACGCCCCCTTTTCACGCATAGACGACAAAAGTCTCTGCAGTTCCACGGCGCCGGGGGTGGTGTTGGTAGAAGGCAGGACTTCTTCTCCCATCCTGTAATTCACCGTGCCTATCACGCCGGCCTTGGCCCCGGAACAGAAAATGATATGCTCCAGCAGATATGTCAGGGTGGTCTTGCCGTTGGTGCCGGTTATTCCCGCCACCTTGAGTTTCGAAGAAGGCTCCCCGTAAAAACGCGACGCCAACCTGCCCGCGGCAATTCTCGGATCTTCCGTTACCAGGCGGGCCACGCCCGCCGGCAGTCCCTCGAGCGCTTTGACATTTCCGGCTACGACGGCCGGCGCGCCTTTAGATACCGCTTCCGGGATGAACCGGTGCCCGTCCGTTCCGCAGCCGGGCACCGCGATGAAAAGCTCCCCCTTGATAACGCGCCTGGAATCCACGCATATCCCGCGGATGTCGCAGTCCGGGCCTTCGTCAATCCTCGATACCGCCGTTCCCGAAATCAATCTGCTTAACTTCATTTAACTTCCAGACCTCCTCGACCGACTGTTTTGTCTTCAGATACCGCAAAGTATCGGATACCACGTTCCTGAATACCGGGGAAGCGACCACTCCGCCGTAATAATAGGGCCGCGGCTCGTCGAGCACCACCGCAACCACCAGCGCAGGTTCCTCGGCCGGCGCGAAGCCGACGAAAGAAGCGGTGAATTTACTGTGAGAATACCTGCCGTCCGGCTCCAGCTTCTGGGCGGTCCCGGTCTTTCCCCCGGCGGTAAAGCCCGGGACCTGGGCGAGCTTGCCCGTGCCGTGCTGCACCACCCCGGTGAGTATCTTGCGCATCCTGGCCGCCGTTTCCGGGGAGATCACCTGCCGGATCGCCTGCGGTTTGAACTCCTGGATGGCCTCGCCATATTTGTCCCTCACCTCGCTTACCAGGTAAGGCTTCATCAAAGTCCCTCCGTTGGCGATAACCGAAAAAGCGCAGGCCAGTTGCAGAACGGTCACCCCGATCTCCTGTCCCATCGGCATCGTGGCTATCGATATCTTCGACCATTGTCTCGGATGCTTTGCCACTCCGGAGATCTCTCCGGGGATATCCACTCCGGTCTTGGCGCCGAACCCGAACAACTTGATATAACGGTAAAACTCCGCCGGCCCGAGCTTCTGGGCGATCTTGGAGGTGCCGATGTTGCTCGACTGTTCAATCACCTCGCTGAAAGTGAGCCAGCCGTGCGAACGGTGATCGTGCAGAACGTGGCTGGCTATGCGGTAGGATCCGTTCTCACAAAAGAACTTCTCGTCCTCCCGGCTTCTCTTTTCCTCCAGCGCCCCGGCGGCCGCTACTATCTTAAATACCGATCCCGGCTCGAACATATCGCATACCGCGCGGTTGCGCCTGCTGTCCTGGGAGGAAGACGAATACTCATTAAGGTCGAACGTCGGCCTGTTTGCCATAGCCAGTATCGCCCCGGTATGCGGATTCATCACCACGATACTCCCGCCTTTGGCATTGCCCGACTCGTAAGCCTTCTGGAGTTCTCGCTCGGCGATGTACTGGATCACGCCGTCGATGGTCATCACCACGTTGTCGCCGTCTTTAGGCAGGACCATGTTTTCCCATATCTCAAGCCGTTTCTGCCTGGCGTCGCGCAGGAAATAAGCCCAGCCCCCCTCGCCTTTGAGATATTTGTTATATAAAAGTTCGTTCCCCTCCAGCCCGTTATTATCTATGCCGGCGAACCCTATCAGGTGGCTGGACAGGTAACCGTTGGGATAACAGCGCTTACTTTCTTTAACGCAGCCGATACCCTTGATGTTAAGCTTCCTCGCTTCTTCGCTCTGCTGCGGGGTCATTTTCCGCTGCAGCCAGATGAAATATTTTTTTCTCCCCAGGCGCTCGCTTAAATAAGAACGTTCGACTCCGAGTATAGGCGCCAGCTGTTTTATCGCGCGCTCCTTGTCCGCTGAGGACATCCCCGCAGGCGAGGCGAAAAGAGAATCCGCCGGTATGTTGATGGCCTGCGGCCGCAGATTGATATCGTATATCGTCCCGCGGCGCGGTTCGAGCTCGACGTAAAGGTTATGCTGTTTACGGGCTATCGAGGCGAGGTATTCCGAGCGAAAGAACTGGATGAATAACAATCGTGCTACGCAGAGAAAAAGAAAGAAGAAAAACAGAAAAAAGACCGCATTGAAGCGGCGGCGGTAGGTGGCTATATACACAACTATATAATAAAGATTATACCGGCGCCGGGTTCTGCGCCGCGCCGGTTTACCGGGGAAGGGCCGTTTCTTCTCCTCCAGCCGGTAATCGTCTGATTATCGGAATATCCGCCCGCCGGGCCTCCCAGGGCCGCGCGGTAAGATATCTGTCCCGGATGTAAACGCGGGATCTTATACAATAATTGCTCCGGATTGCACTGCCTGCCGCAAAGCGGAAAGTCAATGCTGGATCGTGTGCGCTTCCGCCTGTCTCTTTATGCTGAATATCCTGGAAGCCAGCGTGAGAACACCGCCCTCTTCCCGGCCGGCCGGAGTTCCGCTCGCAACGGAGCCCACTTTCACCACCCGGCAGGTATCCGGCATCTGAAACTGATCGTCCCTGGAGACTTTATTCCCTATCCGTATCAGGGAAGCGCTCTTCTCTATATTGTAACGCAGGACGTTGTTCTTATCGAGAAGTTCCTGGAAGGCTGATTGGTTCCTCTCCCCCTCGTAAGCCAGGCGAAAGATCTCCGCCTGTTGATAAACGTAGAGAACGGAAAAGACCGTGCCTAACAATATGACGACTATTAATCGCGATATTCTCATTTTACCGCCTTTCCGCCACCCGCAGCTTGGCGCTGCGGCTGGGAGGATTATCCTTTATTTCGCAAGTGGTAGGAGTCAAAGGTTTGTGCGTTATTATATCAATCTTCCCCGCCGAAGCAAGCTCCCGAAAAACCAGCTTTATCGTCCTGTCTTCCAGGGAATGAAAAGAGATAACACAGAGCCTGCCGCCCCGCTCAAGCAGGTCCACGGCTTTGTTCACCGCGCTGCCTAACACCTCCAGTTCCCTGTTAACGGCGATTCTCACCGCCTGAAAAGTGCGGGTGGCCGGATGCAGACGCTGATGGCGGAACCTGCCGGGGATAGCCCTGAGCACGATATCGCTCAGCTGACGCGTCGTGGAGATCGGAGATTTCTGGCGTTCGCGCACCAGCAGGCTGGCTATGCGGTTGTGCCACCTCTCCTGCCCGAAATTCCGCAACAGCGAAGATATTTCTTCCTCATTCAAATTGTTCACCAGGTCGTAAGCCGAAATATAACTATTCCTGTCCAGCCGCATGTCCAACGGCCCGTCGTTCTGAAAGCTGAAGCCGCGCTGGGGATTGGAAAGTTGATAGGAAGAAATACCCAGATCCATCAGTATCGCGCCTGCGCCGGTCACGCCGAAAGAAGCCGCCACCTTGTCGATATCGTAAAAATTGCTGTAAGCGAGGTCGAAAGAACCGCTGTAAGCCTCCAGCCTTTGTCCGGCTATCCGCAGCGATTCCTCATCTCTGTCTATGCCGATCAACCTTCCTGCCGGCATGATGCGCTCCATCAAGGCCAGGCTGTGTCCTGCAGTACCCACGGTGCAATCAATGACCGTCATCCCGGATGCCGGACGCAAATACTCCAGGACTTCGTTAAGCATAACCGGATGATGAATGACTGGCTCCATAACCTGTTCCTGCATTACGCCTGTGATCAACTTAACTCCCTATCAATCTCTCGGCGATCTGTTCAAAAGCCGGCTGGGAATTCCGGCAGAATTCCTGCCATCTTTCCTTGTCCCATATTTCTATGCGGGTAGAGACGCCGACTAACACGACTTCGTTTTTTATTCCGGCAAAATCCTTGAGGGACGCCGGCAGGAGTATGCGCCCCTGTCCGTCCGGCACCACCTCAAAAGCTCCGGAGAAATAAAGACGGTTGAAGGTCCTGGCTTCCTGTCTGGTAAAAGAGAGTTCTTTCAGGCGGGACTCGTTAATGCGCCATTCATCCTCCGAGAACATAAAAAGACATTTCTCGAAACCGCGGTTCAGGAAAAATTTCTCTATAGAATTGGCTTTCGCCGTTTCACGAAATTTAGACGGCAGGATAATACGCCCTTTGCGGTCTATGGAGTGTTGATATTCTCCGTAAAACATAGACCATCCTTTCCACTTTGAGCCACTTTGTTCCACCAGTATCCACAAGTATAACAAATTGCCTTTTAATGTCAAGGCAAAAATGCATAGAAAAGTCCTTTTTTTATTCTTGTTAATCGAAGCAAAAGTCAGTTTTAGAAACAAATTCTACTTCCCGCAAACAAACGGAAGGGACCGAGAAAAAACCTTTTATCTCCGGAGCGGGGATCCGGTCTTTCGGAGCCGATCCTTCAACACATCCTGGTATGGGCCTATCGGGTTACTTCGGATGAACTGCGGATAAGAGATCTTTTATTGCGGCTTCCGGCTCCTCGATTTTTCTTACTTTTACCAGAGCAGTTAACACGATACCCGGGACCGGTTTTTATATTGAGTTTCCCACGAAAAAAACTTTTTGCTTTCTCCGCATCCTTCGCTATCTGTTCTTTCAACGCGGCAACGGAAGGAAATTTTCTGTCTCTACGCATCATACGGAGAAAATTTATCGAAAGATTATGTCCGTAGAGGTCGCGCGCGCAATCGAAGATATACACCTCGATGCGTCTTTCGCTCCCCTTCCCCAGAGTCGGCCGCCTGCCGATATAACAGAGGCCGTTGAGCGGCCGTGACCGGCCGGGGATGTCCGGCAGGACATTCACCGAGTATACGCCGGCAGGAGGGAGTATCTCGTGATGAGGATCTATGTTCGCCGTCGGGAAACCTATCCGTCTCCCGAATCTGTCCCCTTTTATCACCGTCCCGTATACGCTCACCGGCCTGCCCAGCATACGCTCCGCCTCGTTCAGCTTTCCTGCCAGGATGAATTCTCTTATCAACGTGCTGCTGACCGGCCTGCCTCCGCAACGCATCCTTGGGAACACGCGCACCCCGAAACCCAGTTTTCGGCCGAAGGCTCTCAACAAACCGACTCCGCCGGCCGCGCCTCTGCCGAAACGAAAATTATCGCCCACGTAAACATGGCGCGCGTTCAATCTCGTATATATGATATCCTTGAGGAACTCTTCCGCCGTAAGCGCGGAGAAGGCCGAAGAGAAATCCAGCACGACGCAGACGTCTATGCCGCATTCGGCGATAAGCTTTATCCTGTGCGCCAGCGAATAAAGACTTTTTTGGCTCTGCGGATGGGGATAAAAAGTCAAGGCCACCGATGTCCCGCCGGACGCCCCGGCCTTTTTCGCCGCCGACTCCAGTATGCGGCGGTGGGCAAAGTGCACCCCGTCGAAAACCCCTATCGCCACAACCGGGGAGGAACGACGAAAAGAACGCGGCAGGCCCGAAAAAACCTTCACAAGATCTTCCCTTTTACCGCCGACAGAACTTTTCTCACCGCTGCTTTCATCCCCCCGGCGACGGTGCAGCCGCTGGCAGTGGCGTGTCCGCCGCCGCCGAACATCCCGGCGATATTATTCACGTCTATCCTGCCGCGCGAACGGAAGTTCACGCGGATACCTCCTTTGGCGCCGAAATTCTCCCTGAAAAGCACGACCACCTCCGCCTCTTTAACGGAACGCGCGTAGTTCAATATCTGCTCGGTCAGATCCATTGACATCCTGCGCCTGGGCATCATGCTCCTCTCCACCGCGAACCAGACGAGTTTACCCGATTGGTCTCTCTTCATCGTGCCCAGGATGCGCGCCAACGCCTGCATATCGGAAAAAGAAGACGCCTCATAGATCCTCCGGTAAACGTCGGCGGGGACTGCCCCGCAACGCATCATCTCCGCCGCAGCGAGGTGGGTCCTGTCGGAGGTGTTCGTGTAACGAAAAGAACCCGTATCGGTCATTATCCCGGTGTACAAAAGCAGGGC
>DIEK01000012.1 GCA_002418595.1 Candidatus Omnitrophica bacterium UBA5776
CTACCCTGTTGATCATGGCGCACCATAAATTATACCGGCAGCGTAACCGCGACTGGCTTGCCGATTGCCGGTCGTCCGGGGCGGGCAGAGAGTGGGAACGGATATACCACCTGGTGGTTTTTCCGGTTTATAAAGAAGGGCCGGATATTCTGAGGCCTTCTCTTGCGTCGTTACGGGATTGTCTTTATCCGAAAGAGAAGATGATCGTTATAGTATCTTTTGAGAGCAGGCATCCGTCTTCCCGTGAGACCGCCGCGCTGCTGGAAAAGGAGTTCAAGGGATGTTTCTTCGGCTACATCTCGACTTTTCATCCGGATAATCTCCCCGGCGAAGCCAGGACGAAAGGGGCGAACGCGACATGGGCTGCCAGGAGGGGGAAGGAATTCGTCTCTTCCCGCGACATCCCTTATGACGACGTGGTTATCTCGTGTTTCGACGCCGACACCTGCGTCGACCCCGGTTACTTCGGCTGCCTGACGTATCATTTTATTACCAACCCCCGCCCTCACCAGGCCAGTTATCAGCCGATACCGGTTTACAACAACAATATCTGGCACGCCCCTTCTTTCGCGAGGCTCGTGGAGATCAGCGCTTCGTTCTGTCAGATGATCGAGAGCATGCGCATAGAGAAATTCGTGACTTTCTCCAGCCACAGCATGAGCTTCAAGACGCTGATCAAGATAGATTACTGGCCGCTGAACATGGTTTCCGACGACTCGGTGGTTTACTGGAAGGCGTTTCTTTTCTACAACGGACATTACAGGGTGGTCCCTTTGTATATAACCGTGTCCATGGACGCGGCTTACGGCGCCTCCCTCTGGAAAACCGTCAGGGTGCAGTACAGGCAGAAAAGGCGGTGGGCATGGGGCGTCGAGAATTTCCCGTTCCTGGTGACCGGTTTTATGAAGAGCCGTTTCATAAGCCTGCCGCAGAAGCTCCGCAAGTCGTTCCAACTGTTGGAAAGCCACGTTACCTGGGCGGTCTGGGCGATCATCATTACGCTGCTTGCGCCGCTGCCTATTCTGCTGGGCGGGAGTTTCTTTACGCAGATGCCGATAAGCTACAATCTTCCGCGAATCGCCGGCATACTTTTGAACTGCACCCTGGTGAGCAGCCTGGTCTGGGTGTTGTTGAGCAGGATACTGCTTCCTCCCAGGCCCGCAGGGGTGAAGTGGAGTAAAAATATATTGATGATCGTGGAATGGGTTTTGGCCCCGCTGATCATCCTGATCCTGGGATCTGTTCCGGCGCTCGACGCGCAGACCCGGCTTCTCCTCGGGAAATATATGGAGTTCTATTCTACCGAGAAAAAGCGTCCGCACAGCGCATAAAGTCTTGTAAAATATGGTTTTTACGGGTATAATTTTAGATAAGGAGGGCGTGGCATGAAAAATAGGCGGAGTATGTTTTTCTGGAAGACCAAGTTTACCTTGCTGTTCTTCAATATAGCTTTGCTGGGGATCGCGCTTTTCTGCCTGGCGGTATTCTACGGCCTGGGCAGGATACTTACGGAGTATGAGTATTCGCTGGGATGGAGGCTGGGTTTCATCCTCCTGGAAGTCGGTTTCATGGGGTTTATCTTCAGCATCCTGATCAGCATGTTCCTTGTCTTGCATCGTATCCTCGGCCCGCTGCCGCGCATTGAAAGCGTCCTGAGCGAGGTTATTAAGGGTAATCATTCCCTGAGGGTAACTATCCGCAAGAGAGACATGATCCACGGGCTGGTGGATAAGATAAACGCGATAATAGAGATGCTGGAAAAGAAGCAATAGGCCGTTCCATCTGCGGCTCCCGTCCTTGATCAAAGCTCAGAAATCCCCGGCTTTCGCGCCGGAAAAGGTTGCCCCGCGGACCAAACCGCGGGTTTTTTATATCGTGCGCAGCGGAAGGCTTCCGGATTTGCCGGCCGCGCACAATCCGGTATGAGATGATGAAAAGAACTCTGGAGATCATCCTTGCGGCATTCCTTTTTTCGCTCCTTGTTTTTATCTGCAGGAACAAGCTCAATGTGTTTTATTATAACCGGGCGGTGACGTCGGCTGAGAACGGCTCATACGCCAGCGCGATCGAATATTTCAGGAAATCCATCGCGCTTGAGCCTTCGGCCGCCGCGCATTACGGCCTGGGGAACGTTTACCTGGACGTGAATATGAAAAGAGCGGCGGAATTCGAATTCCGCCTGGCGACGATAATTAAACCGGATTTTTTTCCGGCTTTCGAGGCGTTGGCGCATTTATATCTTCGGGAAAACTCTTTCCTGCAGGCCGAAGAGATCATGAAAGAAGCCGTTGCCTCCTGCCCGGGCAACTGGAAAACAGGGAAGTTGTCGGACCTGGTGAAGTTTTCCCGCTTTACCGATTTGTTGAAGGGGGCGACCGACGCCTTCACCTCCGGAGACAAGACAACAGCGTACCGCCTGCTCTATGAAGCCGTTCATCTGGAACCGCAGTATGTTTTTACCCACTATCTTTTAGCCTACCTGTATTTCTCGGAACGGAATTATCCTCTTGCCAAGGCGATGGCGGATAAAGCGCTGGAGATAGACGTGAAATTCTTCCCGGCGCGTAGACTGTTGGGGGATATTTATTTTGAGGAAGNNAAGATTCGAAAACGCCGTCGCAGAATATAATGCCGCTCTCTCTTCGGACAAGACGGACCCGGTGCTGCTGAACAGCGCGGCTTTGGCGTATATGAACCTCGAGAGATATGACGAGGCGGTCCGTCTTCTGCAGGAAGCCGCGGCGCTAAATCCCGGAAACGTCAACCTGCTTTACAGCCTGGCCTGTCTTTACCGGGACAGCGGGCGCCTGCGGGAGGCGATGTCGGCGTACAGGGCGGTGATCGCCAAAGATACGGCATTTCCCAACGTGCATAACGATCTCGCCGGCGTGTATAAGAACCTGGGGCGTCCCGACCTGGCCGTTGCGGAATACCGGGAAGAGATGGCGATCGTCTTCGAGAAGCTGGCGCTCAATCCGCAGGACCCTTTTCTGCTGGCAGATATGGCGGCGGCGTGCAACGGGGCGGGGAAATATTCCGTTGCGCTGGATTATATCAATAAGTCGCTGGCGGTAAAAAAAGACCACCCGCAGGCGTATCTGGTGTTGGCGGACATACAAAAGAACCTCGATAATCTTCCGGCGGCGCAGGACGCCTTGAGAAAGGCCGGGCAATCGTCCTCAAGAAAATATTCCTTCATAGAAAATCGGCAGGAAGCGAACCGCGGTCAAACGGCGCCTCTCCCGGCGCCTTAACCTCGGTAATGGACGATACCCCGCAGTTTTTTACCACTGTTTATCCAGGTTCCTGTATTGTACCGTCTCGGCGACGTGCTCGGGCAGAATGGCCTGCGCGCCGGAGAGGTCGGCGATGGTTCGCGCCACCTTCAGTATCTTGCTGTAGGCCCTGGCGGAGAATTTGAGCTCTTTCATAGCCTTTTCCAGCAGGCTTTCGGCGTCTGTGGAGAGCCGGCAGAATTTCTTGATTTGTTTGTTGTTCATCCTGGCGTTCAACAGGATACGTTCCTCTTTAAACCTTTCCGCTTGCGTTCTTCTTGCCAGGTTCACTCTTTCTTTGATGACCGCGGAGGGTTCCCCGTCGCCCTTACCGGAGAGTTCCTCGAAACTCAACGGCTGCATTTCTATGTGTATGTCTATGCGGTCCAGCAGCGGGCCGGAGATCTTGCCGGCATAACGCTCTATTTTGGAAGGCGAACAGCGGCAGTTCCTGTTCGGGTCGGTATAATAACCGCAGGGGCAGGGATTCATGGCGGCGACGAACATAAAGGAAGAAGGGAATACCGAGCTGCGCGCCGCGCGGGAGACGCAGACGAAACCGTCCTCAAGCGGCTGTCTGAGGGTTTCCAGAGTGCCGCGGTTGAACTCCGGCAGTTCGTCCATAAAGAGCACTCCGTGGTGGGCCAGACTGATCTCCCCCGGTTTGGGGACGCAGCCTCCCCCTATAAGGGCGGAGTCGGATATGTCGTGGTGGGGGGCGCGGAAAGGTCTCTGCGCGATTATGCCCTGGGCGGGGGGCAGTCCGGCGGCGGAATATATCTTGGTGATTTCCAGCGCCTCCGGTAGGCTCAGGTTCGGCATGATGGTCGGGATCCTTTTGGCGAGCATTGTTTTGCCGCCCCCGGGAGGGCCGATCATCAGCAGGTTGTGGCCTCCGGAGACGGCGATCTCGATCGCTCTTTTCGCGAAATACTGGCCTTTGACTTCCTGGAAATCGTGCGCGTAAGCGGAGTTACGGGCGAACAGGTCGNNTACGGCGACGATTGCGAAGGATCGTTCATCAGTGAGATCGCCTGTTTCAAGGTCCTGACCGGCCAGGCGTTCAGAAGGGAGATCACGCCGGCTTCCGGGGCGTTCTGCGTCGGTATTATTACATCGTTTATGTTTTCTTTTTCGGATACGCAGATCATGATCGGCAGAACCCCCTGGACGGCGCGCAGGGATCCGTCCAGGGATAATTCTCCCAGCAGGAAATAATCCTTTAGCGGCTCCGCCGGTATCTGACCGCTTGCCGCCAGTATGCCCAGCGCTATCGGAAGGTCAAAACTGGCGCCTTCTTTTTTGATATCCGAAGG
>DIEK01000088.1 GCA_002418595.1 Candidatus Omnitrophica bacterium UBA5776
CGGGCCTTCCTGTGGCGCGCGCGAAACCGTCGGCCGCGTGCGCCGCCGCTTGTTCATGCCTGGTAAGCACGAAGTTGAAACCGGCGTCGTAGAGGCTGTCGAATATCGGCAGAACGGACCCGCCCGGATAACCGAAAATGACCCCGGTATTCTCCCGTTTTAAACATTCGATCAATATGTCCGCGCCCTTCATTTTCATTGTAAAGCGTCCTTCTTCCTTCGCGCTGGCCTTTTAAGTCTATCGGCTATGGACTCTCTTCATTTTATCGCACACATTGCCGGCGGAAAGCACCGCGCCGCGATCGGCGGAAAGCACCATAGCGGAATACCTGGCAAGGTAACCTTTGGTTATTTTTGGAGGAACGGGTTTCCAGCCGCGGAACCTCCGAGCGATTTCCGCTTTCGTCAGTTTTACTTCCAGTTTCCTGGCCGGGATATCTATCCTTATTATATCATTCTCGCGGATAACGGCAATAGGCCCGCCGCTGGAAGCTTCCGGAGAAACATGCCCTATGCAGGGGCCTTTTGTCCCGCCGGAGAACCTTCCGTCTGTAATCAAAGCTACCGAGTCCGCCAGCCCCATCCCAACTATGGCGGCCGTGGGCGCCAGCATTTCGCGCATACCGGGGCCGCCCGCCGGCCCTTCGTATCTGATAACTATCACTTCTCCGCCCTTGATCTTCCCGCCGAGGATGGCCTTCATAGCTTCCTCTTCCCTCTCAAAAACCCTGGCTCTGCCCTCGAAACGCATCATTTTCGGGCCGACCGCGGCCTGTTTTACCACCGCTCCGTCCGGGGCGAGATTTCCGTAAAGGACCGCGATCCCGCCTTCCTTATGATACGCCTTGTCGAAAGGCCTGATAACTTCCTCATCGAGTATAGCGGCGCGAGAGGCTATGCTATGGACCTTCTCTCCACTGACTGTGAGCGTATTGTGCAGCTTATCCAGGAGACGGCGCATTACCGCCGGTATCCCTCCGGAGAACTCCAGGTCTTCCATATAATGCGTGCCGGCCGGCTCGATATTCGTGATATGCGAAGTATTCCTGCTGATGCGGTCGAAAGACCGAAGATCGAGTTTTATCCCGGCTTCCTGCGCGATCGCCATCAGATGCAGCACGGTATTGGTGGAACCTCCGAGAGACATATCCACCATTATGGCGTTCTCCAAGGATTCCCGGGTGATGATATCGCGGGGGAGGATGTTCTTGCGCACGAGATCCACCACGCGCTCTCCGCTCCCCTGGGCGATACGGCGTTTCTTGGCGGAAACTGCCAGCGCCGTCGCGCAACCCGGCATGGAAATACCCATCGTCTCCAACAGACAGGCCATGGTGTTGGCAGTGTATAACCCCTGACAGGAACCGGCGCCGGGACAAGCTTCCATTTCCAGGCACTCCAGCTCCGAAGAAGTAATCTCGCCCTTCTTCGCGCGGGCAAGCGCCTCGAAAGTATCGTGCACGAACGCCAGTTTGCGCCTTCCCAGCCTGCCGCTCAGCATCGGCCCGGCGGTCACTATCACCGTGGGAATATTCAGCCTGACGGCTCCCATTACCATGCCGGGAGTGATCTTATCGCAATTGGTCAGGCAGATCAGGCCGTCCAGCTGGTGCGCGTTGCAAACCGTTTCCACGCTGTCGGCAACGAGCTCCCTGGAAGCCAAAGGATCACACATCCCCAGATGTCCCATGGCGATCCCGTCGCAGATACCGGGTATGCCGAAGAAAAACGGCACGCCGCCGGCATAACAAATACCTCTTTCGATATATCTCTCGAGGTCGCGCATTCCGGAATGACCGGGGATGAGATCGGTGAAAGCGGTAGCCACCCCAATGAAAGGCCTCTCGAAATCTTTTCTGCTCAATCCCGTGCCGTGCAGCAGAGCGCGGTGCGGAACCCTCTCCAAACCTTTCTTGATCGTATCCGAACGCATATCGATGCCTCCTTAAAAATAAGCGGACAACTTCAGGAATCTGACCGCAATCGCAACTCTCTATTTTCTATTGCCGATTGCTCCGCACGTCGTCATTTTCGATGACAGCGTACTAATCCGCGCCTTCCCCGTCGTGCACCACCGCCTCGCGCTCCGTTCTCTTGCGCGAGATGACCCTTTTCAAGGTAATATATTTGTTGACCAGTTCCCTGTTATCGACGTTGTTCAACTGCTTGAACAGGAATTCGAACTTGGCCTCTATCTCGGAGGAGATCGCATCCTTTATTTCTTTAGGCAGGGCCATTATCTCTTTCTTGAAAGGGCCCAGCGCCTTTTTGCGGGATTTATAGAAAAACTGTTCTTCGGTCTCGCCTTCCTTGCGCTCCGAGGCGGCGTTAACTTTCAGCCATTCGTATATCTTCGCTTTCAACTCGGCGGGGAAATGCCTGCTGTCCAGTATCATATTCTGGAACTCGGTGGCAAGATGCACTTCCGCGGTCTCGGCGGCCGGGAAATTATGGAACGCCTCGGCCGGCAAAGTGGACGCGCCATGCTGGACCGCCCCCGCCAGTCCGAACTCTTCCCTGGCCAGTCTGGAAAGGGTCTTCAATGTATCGAAATCCAGTTTGACCTGAGCTATACTGCCGTCGGGCAGGACAACGCCTCCGTGCGAAGTCCCGGTCTGGATGCTGATCTTGCTGATCCCCTTGCGCCCCTTGCGCAGCCTCTCGCGGAAACCCTGCATGAACGCGCGCAGGTCCTCGGGCGTGGAATTCTTGGCGCCGACTTCTCCGATCTCGCCGCCGACCGAAACCTCGATGCCGCGCGGCTGCACCTGCCTGATGTACTGTGTGAGGCGCGCGCAGACGTCGTAATTATTGAACTGCTGTTTACGCACTTCCGGCTTGGCAAGATCTACAAGCGTGGAAGAATCGATATCTATGTTATAGAACCCTGCCTCCACGGCTTCGGCTATAAGCGCCTTCAGGCTCCCCAACTCTTTCTCCGCGTCCTCTTTGAACTTCTTGGCGTTGACCTGAAAATGGTCGCCCTGCACAAAAACCGGTCCTTTATACCCTTCTTTTACCGCCGCCGCCAGGATCACCGCCGAGTACTCGACCGGAGGCTGCGCCGTGTATCCCATCTCCGACTTGGCGATCTCGAAAATGAAAGCCCCGGAATTATTCCTTATTGCCACCTTGAACATCGCCCTGGCCAGGTCATAAGTCATACTGCGCAGGTTCACGGCCGGAACGGTAAACCCGGAGAACTCGCCTTTGCCGCGGGCTTCGTAAAGCCCCTGAATACTGGAAAGATAAATGCCTTTTTTATAAGCCAGAGCCCTGATCTTTGCCGCCAACGCCTTCTTCGCCGCCGCGTCGTCGCTGTTAACCAGCTCCATTACGATCTTGTCGATATCCTGCGGTTTTCTGCCCATTTCCGATTCTCCTTCCCTTTCTATCACCCGCTGCTTTATAAAGACGCGGACACTGTTCAGTTTTTATCAAGTTTATACATAGTGCAATGTGTACATAAGTTTCTGATAATCGAAAACCGAAATTAGATCGTCCGTCAAGTCAAAAGTTTCAACAGGCCGTAAAGCCCGGCGGTCTTGAATTCCTTCTTGCTGACCGCCTTCTCCATATCCACCTCACTCAGGCTGTCCGAAACCACGCCCACGGCTTTGCCGGTATGCCCTTGCAAAAGAAGATTTACCGCCTCTGCTCCCATTCTGGTGGCAAGTATGCGGTCCCTGGCAGAGGGGGATCCTCCTCTCTGCACGTGTCCGAGCACCACCACGCGCGTCTCAAGATCAGTCATCTCGGTTATGCGGCCGGCGATATCTTCGGCACTGCCGGCTCCTTCCGCGACAATGATTATCCAGCTGATCTTGCCGCGGATGTTTCCTTCCACAATCTCGTGGCACATAGCGTGGAAATCGAACTCCCTTTCCGGCACCAGGGCCTCTTCTGAGCCGCTGCCCAGCGCCACCTGGAGGCATATATACCCGGAATCCCGGCCCATCACCTCAACCACGAAGATACGCTCCATGCTGGTGGCCGTGTCGCGGATCTTGTCGATCGCATCCATTGCGGTATTGACCGCGCTGTCGGCGCCGATAGTCTCATCTGTGCCGTTGATATCGTTATCTATGGTGCACGGCACGCCGATACAGGGGACTCCCCATTTACGCGCCAGCGCCAAACCTCCGTGGTAAGTGCCGTTGCCTCCCAGAAGCACCAGACCGTCTATCTCATATTTCTTGAGCGTCTCTACGGCGCGTTTCTGCCCGTCTTCCGAAAAGAATTCCGGGCAGCGCGCGGTCTTCAGGATCGTTCCGCCCCTGTTTATGATGTTTGAGACCGAACGGTGGGTCAACGGTTTCACTTCTTCGTTGATCAAACCGCTGTAGCCGCGGAATATTCCGAACACTTCCAGATTATGCGCCGCGGCAGACCTGGCCACACTGCGGATGGCCGCGTTCATACCCGGCGCGTCGCCTCCGGACGTCAAGACGCCGATCCTCTTCAAATTCAAGTCCCCATCTCCCAGCTCGCGAGATATTTCTTTTGCTCGGCGGTAAGCGTATCTATCTTTATCCCCATGCTCTTGAGCTTCAGCGCCGCGATGCCGCTGTCTATCTCATAGGGGACCCTGTAAACCTGGTGCTGCAGCCTGCCGTGGTTGACGGCGATGTATTCGAGCGAAAGCGCCTGGTTGGCAAAAGACATATCCATCACGTGCGCCGGGTGGCCTTCGGCGGCGGCGAGATTGATCAAACGCCCCTCCCCGAGGATATACACCCTTCTGCCGCTCTTCAACGTGTATTCTTCCACGGAATCCCTGATCACCCTCGGCTTTCCGGATATTTCACGCAGACCGGTTATATCTATCTCGACGTTGAAATGGCCTGAATTAGCCACGATGGCGCCGTCTTTCATCAGCTTGAAATGCTCTTTTCTGATCACGTTGATGTCGCCGGTTACCGTCACGAATACGTCTCCTTTGACCGCGGCGTCTTTGATCGGCATTACCTCATAACCGTCCATCACCGCTTCCAGCGCCTTCAACGGGTCGACTTCGCAGACCACCACTTTTGCCGCCATCCCCTTGGCGCGCATGGCCACGCCTCTGCCGCACCAGCCGTATCCGCAGATCACGAGGGTCGCGCCTGCCAGCAGTTTGTTCGTGGCCCTGACTATACCGTCTAAAGTGGACTGCCCCGTTCCGTAACGATTGTCGAAAAGATGTTTGGTGTCGGCGTCGTTGACCGCGATTATCGGATAACGCAGTTTGTTCTGATTGGCAAGCGCCCTCAACCGAATGACGCCTGTGGTGGTCTCCTCGGTGCCGCCCACCACGGGCTTCTTCATATAGAGCCCCGGGTTCTGGTGGATGGTCGAGACCAGGTCCGCGCCGTCGTCCATAGTGACGTCCGGCTGCGCGGCAAGCACGGCTTCTATGTGCCTGTAATAAGTTTTCGTGTCCTCGCCCTTGACGGAAAAAACCGGTATCCCGAGATTCTTCACCAGGGAAGCGGCGACATCGTCCTGCGTGGAAAGCGGATTTGAGGCGCACAGGCAAACCTGCGCTCCGCCGGCCTTCACTACCTCCATCAATACCGCGGTTTCGGTGGTTACATGCAGGCAACAGGCGACTTTCAGCCCCTTCAAAGGCCTCTCCCTGGAAAAACGCTCCGCGATCAACCCGAGAACAGGCATATTGTTGCGCGCCCATTCAATACGCAAAGCGCCCCTGGAAGACAATTTTATATCTTTGACGTCATAATTCATTCTGATCGGCTCCCTGATGGTTGCGGTCCAAACGCGGTTAAATTTTCTTGCCGGCGGCTTTTTTTAGCACCGGAGCCTTGTCCGTGCTTTCCCAGCTGAACTCCGGTTCCGTTCTTCCGAAATGCCCGTAGCAGGCTGTCTTGATGTATATCGGCCTCAAAAGATCGAGACTCTTTATCATCCCTTTCGGCGTCAGTTCGAAGTTCTCCCGGATCAATTTCACGAATTCCTGCTCCGAAAGCTTCCCGGTGCCGAAACAATCCACCATTACCGCCAGCGGTTCCGCCTTGCCGATAACGTAAGCCAGGTGCACCTGGCATTTGTCCGCCAGGCCTGCGGCAACTATGTTCTTTGCGATGTAACGGCACATATAAGCCGCCGAACGGTCGACCTTGGTCGGGTCCTTGCCGGAGAAAGCCCCGCCTCCGGGAGAAACCACTCCGCCGTAAGTGTCCACGACGATCTTCCTCCCGGTCATGCCTGTATCCGACTGCGGCCCTCCGACCACGAATTTCCCGGTCTCATTGACGTAGAACTTGGTGTCTTTATCCATGAAATCCTTGACCACCGGTCTGCCTATGGCCTCTATTATTTCCTCTTTAGCCTTCTTGGTAATGAACTCTCCGCTTGTATCCAGGATATCCTCGGTATGCTGGCATGCCAGGACCACCGAATCCAGCCTTTTCGGATGCCCGTCGTGATACTCCACCGTGACCTGCGATTTGCCGTCCGGACCGAGATATTTCAGCGTCCCGTCCTTGCGCACCTTTGCCATGCGCGCCACCAGCTTATGCGAAAGCATAAGCGATAAAGGCATCAATTCCTTCGTCTCGCGGCAGGCGTAACCTGTCATGAATCCCTGGTCGCCGGCGCCGCCCCTATCGACCCCCTGGGCTATGTCGGGCGACTGGGTATGTATGGTATTTATGACCGCGCAAGTGTGGTAGTCGAAGCCGTACTTCGGGTGCGTATAACCTATATTCTTGAGCACGGTTCGGGTAAGATTGTGGACATCCACGTAGCTTGTCGTGGTGATCTCCCCGCCGACTATCAAAAGCCCCATGGTAACGTATGTCTCGCAGGCGACCCTTCCGTTAGGATCGTGCTTCAGCACATCGTCAAGCACGGCGTCCGATATCTGGTCGCAGACTTTATCCGGGTGCCCTTCGGCTACCGATTCCGAGGTAAAATAATGCTTGCGCGAATTCATCCCTTCTCCCCTTTCCATTACTTGAACGTTGTGTGTATATTTACCCGGTCACGCTTACTTCCCGGCGGCGCGGAAATACGCATCAGCTTCCCTGTAAGAATCATGATGCCCTATATCATACCAGCGGCCGCCGAAAACAAAACAAAAAACATCCTCTTTTCTTCTCAACCACTCTATGAAGAAACCTACGGCGTCTTTCTTGTTGCCCTCTTTAAGGTATTCACCCACCAGGCCCAGCTTGCATCCTGGAAGGTGATAAAGGCACATCCCTACCAGCGCCGAGGCAGGACGCGCCGGTTTCTCCTGAAAATCCGCCACCCTGCCTGAATCCAGACTGACAACTCCGTATTTCCCGGCTTTTTTCCTGTCTTTGATATCGTAGGCCCCGATGACGACGGCCGGCGACTTAGCGGAAGAAAAAACGGCGAATTCTTCGAGCCCGGAATCGAAAAGATTATCCCCCCCGATCACAAGCAGGTCTTCCGTGATCCCCTTTCTGCCGATCACAAAATCCAGATCGCCTATGGCGCCCCTGCGCAGTTCCGGGGTGGAGGTCAGGTCGTCCACCACCGTTGCCCGAAGGCCTCTGCCGCGCCTTTTAGCCCATCTCTCGAACAAAGAAGCGAATTTACTATTGGTGACCACGATGATCTCGTCCACGCCGCGCAGCGCCTCGATCTTGGCGGCGATGTGGTCTATGATCGGCTTGCCGGCAACGGGAAGCAAAGGTTTGGGATAATTCCTGGTCAACGGATACAGCCGCGTGGCGTAACCGGCGGCTAATATAAGCGCTTTCATTTTCTCCCGGTTATCCGGTTATTTCCCGCAACTTTTTTTGGCCGAATTCCTCTACTTCCCTGCCGGTGGAAAGGCTGAGAACTCTCCCGGCGAATTCCTTCGCTTCATCAAGGTTCAAAGAACGTATTATGTATTTTACCTCCGGTATGCCCAGAGAAGGCATGCTGAATTCATCCAGCCCTAATCCCAGCAATAAAGGGACGAACGCGGGATCGCCGGCCATTTCCCCGCACATGCCGACTTTTATGCCGCGCTCATGAGCGGCGCTGATGACGCCTTGTATCATACGCAGCACCGCCGGATGGCTGGGTTCATAAAGATAGGCGACCTTTTCGTTCGTGCGGTCCACCGCCAGCGAATACTGGATCAGATCATTCGTTCCTATGCTGAAAAAGTCGGCTTCTCTGGAAAGCAGGTCGGCGGTGATCGCCGCGGAAGGCACCTCGATCATAACCCCCACTTCTATATTATCGCTGAACGGCGTGCCTTCGCGCTTCAGTTCGTCTTTCGCTTCCTGCAGTATCCTGTTAGCCTGCCTAAGTTCTTCTATGCCGGAGATCATCGGATACATCAACCGAAGACTGCCGTGCACCGAGGCCCGCAGTATGGCGCGCAGTTGGACCTTGAATATGTCCGTCCTGGCGAGACAGAAGCGTATAGCTCTCCAGCCCAGGAAGGGCTGCATTTCGCGCGGGATAGCGAACTGCGAAAGGAATTTGTCGCCCCCCAGGTCGATGGTGCGGATCGTCACCGGATAAGGCTTCATCTCCTCCGCCACATATTTATACGCCTGGTAATGCTCCTCCTCGGAAGGCAGGTCTTTCCTGTTCATATAAAAAAACTCGGTCCTGTAAAGCCCTATGCCCTTTGCCCCGTGGGCCTTTACCGCGGGGATCTCTTCCGGGAGCTCTATATTGGCGTGTATCTCGACGCACTTGCCGTCCTGCGTGACCGCGTCGAAATCCTTGACGGCCAGGAATTTCTCCCCGATCCCCTGCAGTTTACGATACTCTTCCTGATACTCGGCGAGAGTTTCCTGGTCCGGTTCGAGGATGACGATACCGGTGCTCCCGTCGACGATAAGCATATCGCCGTTCTTTATCTTGGACGTCGCCGTTTCTGTCCCGACGACAGCCGGGATCTCCAGCGATTTTGCCATAATGGCGGTATGCGAGGTCTTGCCGCCGATGTCCGTCACGAACGCGCTGACGTTTTGCTTGTGCATGGCGGCGGTGTCCGAAGGGGAAAGGTCGTGCGCCACCACTATGACCTTTTCCGTGAGCCCTTCCAGCCATTTGCCTTTCTTGCCGAGCAGGTTGCGCATTACGCGTTTGCTGACGTCGTTTATATCGGAGATGCGCTCCTTTATGTATTCGTCCTCTATGCGGGAGAAGACCTCGACGTATTTCTTCATCACCTCGAAAAAGATAAAGGCGACGTTGAAACGTTCTTTTTTCAGGCGGGAGATCACCTCTTCAATGAGCATGCGGTCTTCGAGCACCAGCAGGTGCGCGTCGAATATCTGCGCCTGCTCCTGTCCCATGTCGGCGGCGATCCGCTTCTGCAGTTCTATGATCTCCTTACGGGTCTTGATCAGGGCCTCTTCGAAGAGCTGTATCTCATAGGGAATATCCTGCTGGGATATCTCCTTTTTGGGGATATCGAACTCTTCCTTGCCTATCCTGTAGGCCTTACCCACCACGATCCCTGGAGCCGCGGCTATTCCTTGAAGCTTTATCATCTCTCTATTCCTCGGTATTTACTATCTTTTCCAGCTCGTTTAAAGCGTTCTCCGCGTCGTCGCCTTCAACCTCGATAACGATCTGCGTGCCGTTCTCAGCGCCCAGCATCAGGATGCCCATTATGGATTTACCGTTAACGGTCTCCTGGTCCCTGCGCACCGTCACATGGGAATTGAACTTATTGGCTACCTGAACGAATAAAGCCGCGGGGCGGGCATGCAGCCCCTGTTTATTCTTTACGGTAAGTTTTCTCTTTAAGTGTGCCATATCTATCGTCCCCGCAGCCGCTTATTCCTCAATCGTATCTATGATAAGCCTGGACAGCCTCGAAGTGTCGTGCCTGATCAAACTTTCCGCCAGCGCTATTTCGTCTTCTATCACCCTGTATCCCATCTTGTGCACATTCTCCCTGTCGTTTATGACCGGGAAGGCGTTCATCTGGGTATATCTCCTCAATATCTGCGCCGGGATCTCTCCGGTATTGACCACGCAGTAATTAAGAATGCCCGGGTGGCTGTGCCTCACGAGGGTCTTAACGTGGTCCGAGAGCCTGTAATTATCGGTCTCTCCGGGTTGTGTCATCACGTTGCAAACGTATATCTTGACGGCTTCCGAAGCCACGATCGCAGAGGTGATCTCTTTTATCAGGAGATTCGGTATGATACTGGTATATAAAGAACCCGGCCCGAGTATTATCAACTGGGCTTCCTCTATTGCCCGCAGGGCTTCCGGCGTTGCCTGGGGATTGTCCGGCCTAAGCCTGACTTCCCTGATAGGCATACGGGCCTTGGGTATCTTGTCTTCCCCCACCGTGATGGAACCGTCCTGGTATTCGGCGGCCAGCACCACATTGGTCAAAGTCGAAGGAATGACCTGCCCGCGTAAAGCCAGAACCTTGCTGGTTTCCTTTATGGCCTTCTCGAAGTCCCCCGTGACCCTGGTCATCGCCGTGATGAACAGATTGCCGAAACTGTGCCCGGACAATTCCGAGGACTTGTCGAAACGGAACTGAAAAAGGTCCCGCATCAGCGCAGGCGCGTCCGCCAGCGCAACCAGACAATTCCGTATGTCGCCCGGAGGCAGGATGTCGAACTGCTGCCTTAATCTGCCGGAAGACCCGCCGTCGTCGGCCACGGTAACTATCGCAGTGATGTTGGAACTGTATTCCTTTAGCCCGCTCAAGAGCACGGAAAGTCCGGTCCCTCCGCCGACCGCCACGATCTTCGGCCCGCGGGAGAGCTGCTTACGCTGGTAGAGCAGATCGACGAGTTCCGTATCCCTGGAAGACGGGACGAACACGCTCACCAAAGAACGGACCAGGCGTTTTACGCTGAGGATGAGGATTACGATGCCGCAGAACACGGTGACCGCGTCGAACGCCCTTATCAGCCAGTATTCGGCGCTGCGGAAACGCAGAGCGCCGGCCATAAGCAGGCAGACCGCAAAACTGGCCAGCCCTATCCACCGTTTTATCCCCATGCCCGGGTAGAACCATTTCAGAAAAGCCCCGGCCTTGGGATTGAGGTAGCTCACTTCAAATCTTTTTTTCATCCTCTTGGCTGATTATGCGGATAATCGCTTTATCGTCGGCGCAAGAACGCAGGCTGTCTCGAAAATATTTGTCTTTCAGCAGGCGGGAAATTCTTGCCAGGGCCTTCAGGTGCGGTCCGGCAGAATCCTGCGGGGCAAGCAGCAGGAAAAATATGTATGCAGGTTCCCCGTCGAGAGAATCAAAATCTATACCCTTGCGCGATAAGGCGAAAGCCGCGACCAGTTTCTCTACGCAGTCGCATTTCGCGTGAGGAATAGCCACTCCCTGTCCGATGGCGGTGGAGCCGAGCGCTTCCCTGGCCATGAGCGCTTCGCAAAGCTTGGCGCGATGGCGCTTGTCAACTTCTCCGGCTTCGACCAGGGCGTCCACCATCTCCTTTATCACATCTTCCTTCTTGACGGATTTTATGTCGGTAAGTATCGCTTTTTGAGACAGAAACTCGAGTATTTTCATTCTTCCTTCTCCTTTAGGATTCAACCTTGGACCCCGGCGCAGTATGCCGCGATCAAGATTATATACTGAAAACCAGAAAACAGCGCCGCTTATGCGCGCCGGCGGATGGAATGGAGCGGGAGACGGGATTTGAANNCGCTCTAGCCAGCTGAGCTACTCCCGCAAATCATCCGCAGTGCCGCATCATACGGGCCGCTTTACTTTAAGATTGTCAATTTGAAACACCGCGAAGGGCGCGGTTTCAGCGCCGTCGAAGTATAATAAACCCGTCACCGAATAAAATCAATACCGTTTTTACGACGGCGCACTGTTCCACCCTTTAAAAAGAAAATGGGCGGAAGAGGATTTGAACCTCCAAGGGTTGCCCCAGCAGCTCCTAAGGCTGCCGCGTCTGCCAATTTCGCCATCCGCCCGTAGTGCGGTTCTTTAAACAGCGCGCAGAGCCCGCCAAAGTTTCAGTGGCGGACGGCCTGATTCCGATTCTCGATTATCAGAAAGTTATGTAACAATTTAGTAGTTTCTGCGCGAACTCTGTTCGAAAGACACGCCCCCGGCACGCCGGCCGGCGGTCACGGTGTAACGAGCGTATTGTTTTACGTCTTGGGCATGAAGCAAGGCGTTAAAAGAACTTTCCGTGCCCGGCCGTTCTTAACTCCGCGCTCCCTGTTCAAGACTTGTACAATAATGGTGAGCCACCCGCGACTCGAACGCGGCACACCCACCTTAAAAGGGTGGTGCTCTACCGGATGAGCTAGTGGCCCGGAAAACCTGTCAAATTGGATATCCCCGGTCTAAAAACAAATAAAATACCGGCAGCGGCTTATGTCCGCCACTGAAACTTTGGCGAGACTAAAATAAGGGTATCGTAACCGGGAAACGACAACCGGGGATTTCTACCGGCATTCGCTGATTCTGCGCTGCGCTCAAGATTCCAATACTTCTTTTTCCTTAGACTTAAGCAATTCGTCTATCTTGGCGATATACTTATCTACGGCTTTCTGCAATTCTTCCGCCGCCCTGAATTTGTCGTCCTCGCTGATCAACTTGTCCTTTTCGCTTTTTTCAAGGGCTTCTTTGGCGTCGCGCCTGACCGTGCGCAGCGAAACCCGCCCTTCTTCCGCCATCTTATGCACCACCTTGGCGAGTTCCTGCCTTCGTTCCTTGGAAAGCTGCGGAATGGAAAGCCTGACCACCTTGCCGTCGTTGCAGGGCTGGATACCGAGACTGGATTTCGCGATGGCTTTCTCTATCTCCGTTATCGCCGAAATGTCCCAAGGCTGAATCATTATCATGTGCGGATCGGGAACGGTTATGGACGCCAACTGCTTCATCAAAGTAGGCGTGCCGTAATAATCCACGTGCAGTCCTTCCACCATGCCCGGACTCGCCCTGCCGGTCCTGATTTCGGAAAATTCCCTTGTTACCGACTCCAGCGCCTTCTTTAACTTATCTTCAGCCCCGTGTAATATTTCTTTAGTAGTCATCGCATCCCCCGTTCGCTCCCCGGACAGGCATAAACGAATATTTTCCGCCTGTTCAGCTTACTATCGTGCCGATTCTTTCTCCCAAAACTACCTTCCTGATATTACCTTCTTTGTTCATATTAAAAACCACGATGGGAAGTTTATTATCCATACAGAGGCTTACCGCGGTATTATCCATCACCTTAAGCCCTTTTTTCAGGACATCCAGATACTTAAGGCTTCCGAATTTCTTGGCTCCCCGGGTCTTCAGGGGATCGGCGGAATAGACGCCGTCAACCTTCGTCGCCTTCAATATCGCTTCGGCGTGTATTTCCATCGCCCTTAAAGCCGCGGCGGTATCCGTGGTAAAATAAGGATTGCCGGTCCCGGCCACGAAAATCACTATCCTGTTCTTTTCCAAATGCCTGATAGCGCGCCGCCTTATATAAGGCTCGGCCACTCTCTGCATCTCTATCGCCGTCATCACCCTGGTCGGAACACCGGATATTTCAAGCGCGTTCTGAAGCGCCAGGCCGTTGATAACCGTGGCCAGCATGCCCATATAATCGGCAACGGCGCGGTCCATATTAAGGCCGCGCGAATGGGAATTCTCCCGCCCGCGAAAAATATTGCCTCCCCCCAGAACCACGGCGACCTGGACACCCATAGCCCGTAATTCCGTGAGCTGGCCGGCCAGAGAAACCAGGACCCTGCTGTCTATTCCATGACTGCCGCCGCCCTGCAAAGCCTCTCCGCTGAGCTTCAGCACTATCCGTTTATAAACGGCCCGGGGTATTTTCATGCTCCGATCTTGTATCTGGCGAACCGGCGTATCATTATGTTCTCGCGGAACTTGGCCAGCAAAGCCGCCATATAGTCGTTTATCGTCATACCCGGATCCTTGATGAACGGCTGCTCGAGAAGGCAGTGGTTTTTGTAATAAGCCGCCTTGTCGTGCTCCTGGGAAATGATCTCCTCGGGGACGTCTTCTCTCTTTATATAAGACGGATTGCAGGCCGCGATCTGCATTGCCAGGTCTTTGGTGAATTGGCAGAACTCGGCGTTGCGGGCCACGAAATCAGTTTCGCACACCACTTCCAGCAGCACCCCGATCTTGTTGCCGTTATGGATATACGCTTCCACCCTGCCTTCCTTAGCCGCCCGGTCCTGTTTATTGGAAGCTATCTCCAGCCCCCTTTTACGCAATAGGGTCACCGCCTTATTCAGGTCGCCTTCCGCTTCCTCAAGGGCCTTCTTGCAGTCCGCCACGCTGGCAAAAGTCATATTTCTCAAATCTTTCAACTGTTCTAACGATATCTTCATCGGAATTACGCCTTTCTTTTATTCTTATCTTCGACCGGCTTGATGCGGGACTTCTTTGCCGCTTTAGCTTCCGCGCTCTCCGGGGTTGTGCTCTCGATCAATTCCTCGATCTCCTTGATCTTGACTTCTTCTTCCGGTTTCACCGCCGGTTCATCAAGGGCCGCCTGCTGGGCAACGTTCTTCAAAGCCTCCTGATCGGAAAGATAAGAAAGGAACTTCTGCCTGCCTTCCACCACGGCTTCCGCCAGCATACTCACGATCACCTTGATGGACTTGGTGGCGTCATCATTCCCGGGTACCGGATAATCGATGGGCGTCGGATCGGAATTGGTATCCACCAGGGCTATTATCGGGATACCGAGCTTCAATGCCTCGAGTACTGCCGTATCTTCCTTATTCGTATCTATGACGACTACGGCGGCCGGCATCTTCTCCATATTCACGATCCCGGAGAAGTTCTTCCTGAGCTTCAAGCACTCTTTCTCCAGCCGGGAGACCTCTTTCTTGGTGAGCTTCTCGAACGTCCCGTCAGTGCGCATCTTATCGATTTCCTTGAGGCGCTTGATGCTCTTTTTAACCGTGGCAAAATTGGTAAGCATACCGCCCGGCCATCTTTCCGTAACGTAATACATCCCGCAGCGCGCCGCATCCTGGAACACGACCTCCTGGGCCTGTTTCTTTGTCCCGACGAACAGAATCATCTCCCCTTTAGCCGCGGACTCCATCAGGAATTCCCTGGCTCTGTCAAGACACTCGCTGGTCTTTTCCAGGTCTATAATGTAGATCCCGCTGCGCTGTCCGAAGATGAATTTCTTCATCTTGGGGTTCCAGCGGGACGTCTTATGACCGAAATGCACCCCTGCTTCAAGTAACTGCTTTATGGTTTCCGTTGACAACTTTACTCCTCCTTGCTCGCCGCCTTCACCTGCCCGGGGGCAGCCCGCGTTTCAGCTTGCGGGATGTAGGAAAGGCTTTGTTAGGATTTTATCCCCACATTGTCTTTGCTTCAATCCGCCGCGCCGGCTTTCAGCCGCCGCGGATTTTCTGTTTTTTGACGGGATAAGCGTGTTTTTACGCCTGATTCCCAAATTAAACTGTTATTTTAACACAAAAACCCTTTTATGCAATAAAAAATTTCTTCGGGGGACACAATACTTAATTAAGTGGCGCAACCGGCATTTACAACAAAGGTAAATCCGGCACTCTGCGGGGTAAAAAGAACTGCCTTTTATTATCACTCCGCTAATTCCTGCATTCGGCAAAGCCTGTTGTACAGGCCTTTGTTCTTTATCAATTCTTCGTGCGTGCCGATCTCAACGATCCTGCCGTTCTCAAGCGCGATTATCCGGTCTGCGTGGCGTACCGTGGAAAGCCTGTGCGCGATAAGCAAAACCGTACGCCCGCTTATCAGACGGTCTATCGCCTGCTGGACCAGTCTCTCCGATTCTGCGTCCAGTTGGGAAGTAGCTTCATCCAGGATCAATATAGGCGGATTCTTAAGCAGGGCCCTGGCGATCGCCAGCCTTTGCCTTTCTCCGCCGGAAATCATCATACCGCGGTCGCCGATCACGGTATCGTAGCCCTTGGGAAAACGCATGATGAAATCATGCGCGCAGGCCTGTGTGGCCGCCGCGATGACCTGTTCAAAAGATGCTTGAGGCTGGCCGTAGGATATGTTGGCTTTAATGGTATCGTTGAAAAGTATGGTCTCCTGGCTTACTATCCCTATATTGCTTCGCAAAGAAACGATGCTGAAGTCCCTGGTGTCCCTGCCGTCTATCAATATAGAACCCTGCTGCGGGTCATAAAAACGCGGCAGCAAATCCAGCAAAGTGGTTTTGCCTGCCCCGCTGGGGCCTACGACCGCCACGACCTCGCCTTTAGAGACCTTGAAACTAACGTTGTTTATGACCTTTTTCTTGTCGTAGGCGAAATGCACGCCGTTAAATTCTATCCCTTGTGCCAGCCCTCGCATTTCAACAGCCCCCGGTTTTTCCGCGATGGAAGGGACGGCGTCCAGCACTTCGTATATACGGATGCCGGCGGCGACCGCCTGCTGGTTAAGAGAATTCACGGCGCTGAGCTTCTTGAACGGCCTGATCAAAGAGAGTAAAGAAGCCAAAAAAAGTCCCAGGATACCGAAAGAGAGCTTGCCGGCTATGACCTCCCTGCCTCCCCAGAAAAATACGAACACCCCGGCCAGGCATCCCAAAAACTCCGTGGCCGGGCTCAAAATGAGCGTCCGTTTTATCGACTTCATGGAGATACGAAAATAATCCTGGTTGGCGGCGGCAAACCGTTTCTTCTCGTATTCTTCCATGTTGAACGCCTTGACTATCCGCGCGCCGATTATCGTTTCGTAAAGCAGGGAATTTATGTCGGCCATCTTCTCCTGCCCCCGCCGGGAAAGTTTACGGAGGACCCGCCCGACCTTTATTATAGGAAAACTGATAAGCGGACAGATCACCAGTATTATCAAAGCGAGTTTCGCGTAGATAAAAAACGCCATTACCGCGAAAATCACTACCTGCAGGCTCTGATATACCAGGTCCGTGGAACCGTAAGAAACGGCGTTCTCCACCAGCCTGACGTCGTTGGTTATGCGGGAGATCATCTCGCCGCCGCGTTTATGCGTGAAGTAATCCAGCGAAAGCGAGTGGAACTTGGAATAAAGAAGCGACCGGATATCCCTTATCACTCTTTGTCCGAGATCGGACATAAGATAACTCTGCAGAAAAGTAAAAACCTCTTTGAGAAAAAAAAGCACAATGATGAAAACAGCCAGATAATTGAGCAGGGTCTGCTGAGGCATCCCGTTCAGCATCACGACGAAATCGGCCAGAAAACCCGGGACTTTGCCGGGCAAAATGATCTGTTTGTTCGTCATCACCTTATCCGCCAGCGGCACCATCATCGCCAGCGATACCCCGTCGAAAAGAGCGGAAATCGCCATGCAGAATACCGCCGCCGTAAAAAGCGCCCAGTAAGGTTTTACGAAACGAAACAGCCTTAAATAATCTCTCATATTGTTAAGAAAAACGCGGTTCCCCGGACTGATTCCTGGCAAGCCTTGGTAACCACCCTGCCTCTCCATTAAGGCAGGGTGTCCCCACAAGGGAACACTTGCCCAATTCCCCATAAGGGCAAAGTGTTATTCCTATTGGCTAAGGTATAACACACAAGTGTATACTTAGCCATCCGATTGGCTAAGGTATAACACACACCGGGTTAAAACCCGGGGATTTCTAGGCAAGGGGATTAAAAAACCGGGAAATGGTATCGTCCCCCGGCATCATCACGGACATATAGCTAAAATATACTAACACATTACCTTCCGGCTGTCGAGAAATAAAACCAAATAGAATTGGGAAGTAGAACATAGCCGATATGGGGTAAAAATAAGGCTTCAAGAATTAAAGAAAGTGAAGCCGAATATTTTTATCGAGTCCCCGCATATACTTCCGGCCTCGCGCACTGTTCTATCTTCCCGAACTCTATCTTATTCACTTATCGCCCCAAACTGCCCGTTCCGGACGGATGGAACTTTCCCCGCCGCGAAGGATAACGGCCGAAGCTCCTTTTCTCCTCGGCTTTCCCCCCGGCGGCAAAATACATTTGCCAAGAGAACCCGTATTTGCTATGATAATGCTCGTCTTAACCGATAATGTCATAACACCGACCGCAGCGCCTTATAATGAAAAACACCTCTCCCAGAATACTGGTCGTCTCCGGAGAAGCATCCGGAGATATGTACGCAGCCGAGCTTATCAAAGAGATCCGCAAACATCTCCCTTCCACCCATTTCTACGGACTGGGAGGAGAGAAATCCAGGCTTGCCGGCATGGAAATCATCGCGGAAATGACCTCTCTCTCCGTAGTAGGCTTTGCGGAAGTATTACAAAAACTGCACAAAATCAAAGCCGTTTTCAATAAAATCCTCTCTGTCTCCTCCTCCCTGCGCCCGGATGCCGCCATACTTATAGACTACCCCGGGTTCAATCTAAGACTGGCGGCTAAACTGAAAAAAATCGGTATCCCGGTCATTTATTACGTCAGTCCGCAGATATGGGCGTGGGGAGCCGGCCGCATAAAAACCATCCGCCGCAACGTGGACATGATGATAGTCCTGTTCAATTTCGAGGAGAAAATATACAAAAAAGCGGATGTGCCGGTCTTTTTCTCCGGGCATCCTCTGGCGGGAATGGTCAAAACCGACCCTGTCAGAAAAGCCGCCTTTATCCAGCATAACCGCATACGCGAAGATCTTCCCATAGTTACGATTATGCCCGGATCGCGCCGGAAAGAAATCACGGCCCTGCTCACCCCGATGCTCGAATCCTGCGCGATATTGAACGAAATGCTGGCCGGCAAAATACAGTTCCTCCTGCTGCAGGCCCCCGGCATACCTTTCAAGATGTTTCAGGACCGCGTTTACTCCTACGGGCTGGATATAAAGATACTCTACGGATATAATTATGAAGCTCTCGAGACAAGCGATTTCGCCCTGGTAGCCTCCGGCACAGCCGCCCTCGAGGCGGCGATACTGGAAGTCCCTATGGCTATAATGTACAAACTGTCATTCCTTACCTGGATGCTTCTGCGAATAATGCTGAAGATAAAATACGCGGGGATAGTAAACATTATCGCGGACAGGGAAATAGTAAAAGAATTCCTGCAATACGACATAAAACCGGAGCGCATTGCCGGATACGCCTACAATGTGCTTTCTAATCGAACCGCGGCCGCAGTGATTAAAAAAGAGTTGCGCAGCATAAAGGAAAGTTTGGGCTCTCAAGAAGCGATACCAAGAGCGGCGGAAGCGATCGCGGAACTTATAGATAAAAAACGGGGGAAGAACGGTCTTCGAGAATAATCATGACAAAGCCCCCGCTGAATAACTATTTTCAGCGGGGGCTTTATATTATCCTGCCGGGAGCCGGAAAGTAAACTATAAGGACAATTTTCCCGCGGCTGCCGCGACGCAATCAAAAAAAGTAATACCCGGTAACGGGAATTACGTTCAGCTTTTTGCTTTCCCTGCCGGAACAACGTTCACGAAAGTCCGCATTCTGCCGTGCGGCGTTTTCCTGCGTATGAAGCTTACTTTCCCGGGACAAAGGGCCATGATCGTGCCGATGCCTTTGGTATTCATCCCGGCTTTATAATGACTGAAACCGCGCACAAGTATCTGCCCGGTCTTCACGCTCTCTCCTCCGGAAACTTTGGTGCCTCTGTCTTTCTTTGGTGTTGCTTTTCCTCCAGCCATGTTGCTTTCTCCTTTTATCTTGCTTTAGCCCAAAGGGCCCTCGCCAGACCCATCAATTCTGCTTTCTCCAGCCGGACCCCGGCGCGGCACAATCCGTCCTCACGATTCTTCAATGACCAGACGACCTCCGCCCTGGTATAAAAAGGCTCGGCCTGTTCGGGGATTTGAAGCCATACCTCCAGCCGGGAATTAACCGACAGACTACTGCGTGAAGTCAATCCTATACCGTTTGCGCTGATATCGAAGGTTTCACCGCTGCTTTCGTCGCTTGCCGTGGCCTCCAGAAACTTGAGAGGGAACCTCGCCTGCATCCGTTCAAAAACCCTCCTGTCGTCCATGGGGTTTCCTTTCTCCGTGGCTTTGACCTAATTGTATCAACTTATTTCATTTTAGCAAGTTTTATTTTACGAAATAAAACCGCTTGCAACAAATTGAGTTGCAGTTACTTGCGCCGGTAAGCCGCCTCCTTTCTTCTCTTGCCCCATTACCGACTTTTTATTACAGATAAATGTCCGTCCCGGAATTATAAATACCGCAAACCTTAGACACACCGGTACTTATGAAACTTAATGGGGACAGTGACAAAGACATCCCCTGCGAACAGGAAGAGGGAACGTTCTCCTCGCCGCAAAAGACTGCTTTGTGTTGTTCAACAGGCCTCCATCCTTGCGCAGAATCTACCCCGGGTGCAAGGAAACGCGCTGCGTTTTCATCGAGTATTCCTACCGCGTTCCTTTCGCTGCTCCCTCCGTCCAGCGGGTCAAAAACTTCGGCTAAAACAGCCGGCGTTCCAATTGGATCAAAATCCTTAATAAGCTCATCGTTACCATTCCTTAACGCCCGGATAAGCTCTTTATCGACGGATTGTCGGCCAAGAATATGCACAACCATCGCGTCGATATCTCTTAATTCCTTTATTTTCCCTTGAGCCTCCATCAACTCGATCAAAAAGATAAACCCGAGCATCGACTGCGGTTCTCTCCGCGTGCGCAAAAGGGTAAAAATATTGATTATCGAAAACATCCTGTCCGCCATATGATACAGGCGGACAGCGTTTTGTATCAAAGCGGGGCTGATACAATTCAAAAGGAGCAACCGGATCATGCCGATAAAGGCCTCCGGCTGGTTGTATCCGGCACGCTCCGAGAGATAGAGGAAATCTTTTATTATCCCTTCTTTCTCGGTTTCAGCGAGACTGAATTTACGGGCTATTTCTCCGGCAGCCGCATAATTATCAGGTGATAATAAAGAAAAGATATTACGCCTATGGCTGGGATAATTATGCTTAAAAGTTTCGATAGTGCTGTATAATGAAACGGCAATGGAATTTTTTTCCCGGGGAACCGGCAGATTTTCCACAAGCACCGCTCCGTCACGATACACAACGGAGTTAACCGGCATATAACGCAGGAAACTCAAATAATCCAGTAAAGTCCTGTTCTTGTTGTCCCCGGAAAGCGCCTCTTCCGGTAATATTATATGCACCGGCCTGTGCTTATTGAATACGGCATAAACGATGAATATCCCATAGGCCTTGAATATACAATCAAATAATTCTCCTCCCGTCAAAAAGACGGTTATGGGCGTTTCAGCGAAACGCGGGCATAATCTATCTACGAAGCCCCGTATCTCATCGACATTCGCATGGTAGATAATCCGGGGAATTCTCATACATCCGATTACGCAATTCCAGTCTTTTCCCCACGCGCCAAGAGCAGCTATCAATTCATCTTCCGCCGCGCGGTGTGATTCTTTATAATCCGCAACGGTAAATACGCCTATTACCTCTCCTATCCCGCTTCCCCCATCTGCCACAACCGTGCCGCCGTTAACAACCCGTGCCTTCATCATTCCCAAGCAAGGCGCGATATCGTTAAGTATTACATCCCCTTCATCGCATTCTCCGCCATCGCTCTTTTGCCCTTTCCCTTTTCCCGCGAGTTGGGAATCGGGATGCGTTTCCTCCCTCTCAAACGCAACGGTTATGCCGAATTCCCGGGCGATAAAATCCTCGTACGGACCGGAGGATTTTTTTCCCGAACAACTAAATTTTTTCTTAGCTATAGTTGCTAATATTTGCCTGTCTAAAACAAGCTCCCCCTTTCTTTTTTCCAGGATTCCTTTCTCACTCCAGAACACGCTTAAAATCTTACCGGGAGTGTAGCGGGAATTTGTAAAAACCGATACCGGGATCAGCCTCTTCAGGTATTTCTCATCAAATACAAAAGGCCCCTTTTCCCATTGTTCCCGTATAATCCTCATTAAAACCGGAATCACATAGTTTTGAGTCGAGGGGAAACTCATGGCTGTTTTTTTTGTCGAATCAGGCAAACAATGATAGGTAAACGTGTCTTTTTTCAGTATTCCGCGCCTCTTTAGGAAATCCTCGAAATTTTTATCAAAAACCCGTAATCCCCATTTACCTAAGGAAGAGGTGATCTTTCCGACGTTAAGCTTATTCAGCTTGTTTTTCATAAAATCGTATTTGCTTTGGGACTTACCGCTGATCTTAAAATATTCCATAACCATCCCCGAAGAAAAAGGATATCCCAATTCCCCGGATTTTACTCCTGCCAGGATTTCACATAAGAAATCCAGTGATCCTTCCGGCAAAACAGACAACCTTTCCCAGAATCTGTTTTCAATACCCCCAAACCGGCCGTTCTCTATTTCCGCAACCGGTATTTTATCCATACCTTTTAATTCTTGGTATAATATTATATCGGCCCGCAGCCGGAGCAATTGTCCATACGTACCCTCAAACAGGGATTTGTAGAATCCATCGGTAGAAACATATTCGCATAACAGCATTTTTTCCGTTTCCAATTGCTCGACGATTTCTGCGGCTTTTTTCCTATCTCCCGCACAGCCGAGATGTGCGAGCACATCTTCCCGGGTAAAATCCATCTCCAGGAACATTCCATTAACCGCGCTTTGTTCGATTATCCAGCGTATTACGTTTTCCCGGCACACCGAGTCCTTTGGATATACTTCATCGTCTATTAATCCCCACTCTTTGAAGAATTCCCCGATAATCCTGATCGATTTTCCGGCCACGCACCTGTCCGAAAAGTATTTTTTATCCCCCGCGCGCGCCGCCTCCAACATCTCACGCAGACTTACGGAAGATCCGCCGGTTATTTCGGCAATTCTTTTCAAAGCATAGGATTCCTGGGCGGATAACGGATGAGACTTTATGCCCGCGATAGTCACCCGTTTCCCGGCATTCTTCTCTTTAAAGAATTTCATAAAACCGATCAGCCGGTTAAACCCGCCGGACTCGCCGGATAAAATCATGGTTTGAAATTGATCCGTGATGGAATACCTCTTTTCTACAACCCCGTTCCTCTCAAGATTCTCCACTATCGCAAACACCGCGTTCCGCTCGGCGGGAGTGCGGTTCTCCGGGGAAAATTGTTCAAGAATATCGTCAATGGTAAATACAGACCTTAACACGCCCGAAATTGCCATACTGCTTTGCATAACCATCCATTTGATTAAATTTTCTTCACTCAAATCCTTCTTTGACCGGTCATCAGCGGCATCGGCCGTAAAACCTCCAGGAACCGCCAATCCTCCGTCACTGCTTGCCGCGCCTCCGGGCTGTTCACGTTCCGGATGCGCATCAATCACCCTGGAAATCTCATCCGACGGAATCCGTCTCAGGGAATAACTATCCTCCCCCGCACGCACGACAATCCCGACAGGATCGGTAGGAATTCCACCCGAACCGCCGTTCCTGAAACGCCCGCATATCTGCCGGAACAAGCTTATTACCTGCGCAGAAGGAGAGTATCCCAGAACCCCGGCCGCCAGGTTTTTCACGGTTACCCCTTTTATCGATTCCCTGTCTTCATAAAAAACCGTAATGGTTCTTTTATAAAGCATCGCTATAACGTCCTTCTCGTTCCTGCCGGGATACACAATCCCGGCAATCCGGCAGAAAATCTCGAAAGCGTCGCCCTTATTGCCCCCCTCCGGAGCAAATCGCGCGATTGAACTTTCGGGATGATTGTGTATCAACGTGTCTAAGGCATTTTCAATGATCGACTGTTCTTCGGCCGGTTCCACGGCGGCTGTCTGCACAAAGGAATATAATTGCTCCGCCTCCCGTTTCCCGTTCATTAAATCGGTAATCACACCCGCCTTGAAATACAACAGGCAATATTCCGTCAACAACGCTACAGCATCCCGCTTGAGCACGGATTTCTGCCCGGAGGTAACCATGCCTTTTCTTTTTTTCTTATGGGCGGTATCCGGGCCGCAGATGACCGGTCTGTGCCGTCCGATGTTCCCGGGGGCACCGGTGCTGTCCGCATCCGGAGGCAACACCGGAATGATGTTCCAGGGTGAATCCTGCATTGTAACCAAACTTGTGCCGGGCAATATTCTCGTATCTTTTTTACGTTTAGGCGACTGCCCGGACTCCCCCGTATTTTGCCGTGAACTCCTTCTTCTACGCATCGGCGGGTATCCAGCAAGCATCCCTTTTTCAGCAAAATCACGCATCCTCATTTGCAGGAGATGCGCATCCACGCTGTAACCTCTCTCTCTTAAAAATGTCCCGATGGCGGGCATAGTATTCCTCCCCGCATCCAAGGCATCCGCTATTACAGGAAACGGAATAACCATATCGAATATTTTATCCTTCCACGCTTTGTTACTTTTAAGAAAAGAAGCGAATGCCGGCTTCTGCAACTGCAATTCCTTGGCAAGCCCGGGTAATGTCACCTGTTCTCCGCGGGCACGGATCCGCTCCAGGGCGCTTCCTATCCCCACCGCAGTTCTTTGGCCGCGTTCTTTTAGGAAGAACAACGGCAGACCGCTTCTTAAAACAACCGGGTTTCCCTCGCCGTCTTTGACGATGATTACCAAAACCATGTCCGGATACAGGGATATTGACATTTCGCACAACCGGTAATCTTCTAACGTCATGATCGTCTCGTTACCAAGCCGTATAGCCCCCAGAGAGGAAGGCTTATATTCCGTGATCACGCGCGGGACCGAGTCTCCCAGCATTTTCGATGGAAAACTATTGACCCTTTTTTCCAGCAAACCGGTATCGGTATTCCAGATATTATAGAATCCGCATTTTTTATGCCCGCCGATAATGGCCGCAACATCCTGTTTCTCATAATCTTTCAGTATGAACTCCACGCTTTGTTTAAGCTGTATCGCGGCCCGCGTCGGGACATATCTGTTTTCCTTCAGCCCAAAACGCAGCAAACCGTCCTCATCCAAACGCTCCCTGCACAGCCGCAACTGCTCGCTGCCGCAAGGCACCAAAGCCATAATATCTTCATCATCTCTTCCGGCTGCGGTCCACACAAATACCCAAAACTCATCGGTGGAAAAATCACCGCTTGTACGGCTTTGCACCCGTTGTATCCAGGGGGCGAACTTCGTATACTCGAGCTCGGCTGATAATTTTTTCCCGCCCCACCACGATTTCATGGATTCCGACCGCCCTTTTTCACACAAAGCGGCAAATTTGGGATCCTGTGCCTCTAGGGATTTGATCCGGCGCACCAGCAGTTCTTCGTCAAAATGACAGCCGTATCCCGGCCCTCGTAAGACCGCGCCCGCTTTCCTGCGCCCGTAGCCGCTTTTTTGCATTGCCGCATAGACTGCTTGTGCGGGAAGAATGGCCTCCTCCACCCGGGTTTTCACCGCGGGATTCTCAACAAGATAACCGGCCAATACCGGCCTTTGTACCCCGAGTTCACGCGCCAAAGACCGCATAGAAACAATCTCCCCGCGCGTACGCAAAGCATGTACCGCACTCTCTACGCCGACAACAACCCTCTGGTTCCCCTCTTTCACAAAAAACTCCGGCAATCCGTCCTCCCTGACCGTCACCTTGCCATCGGAATCTCTGATAAGCATGGCGACCATGAACCGTTTGTTCCCCCGCAAAGCCGCCACTCCCGTCTTAAAACGCTCAATGGTGACAAAAGGTTCCTTGCCCAAGTTGATATTTCCGGAAGAGCCGGGTTCAAACCCGGTTATCATCAACGGCTTTTCGGCGTTGAACTCCGCGGGAGTGATCATAAGCTTCTGCCCTATCAACTCGCCCGAGGAAACATCCCACATGTTGAAATATCTTTTTTTGCTTTTCGCTCTCTTTCCACGGGCTTTTACCGGCGGCACCCCTGTTTCCTCTTTAAGAATAAACTCCAGGCTGGACAGTATATAGCTGGCAGTCATAGTCAAACGATACTGCTTATGTGCGGAATCGAATTCAAGCAAGCCGCAACCGACAGCCTGTTCCCTGAGTCCGGCAATCTCACGTTCGCCAATCATCAATAATTCCGCTATCGTTGCCTCATCCTCTCCCAGGTACAGATACGCTAAAAACCAGAATTGATGTATATCCACCCGTCTTATATCAGAAGACGCCTGCACCCATTGTATCCAGGCATTAAAAACGTCTTTTCCCCCGTCAAATCCAAAAGCGTCTTTTTTATCTTTGATATCTCCTATATTTTCCCCCGACACAAGCCCCTGCGCCAGCATGAGTGCCTGCTCGCGTATCAAATCCTCCGGCAGCCATTGAAAAATTTCTCTCCTCGTGGACAGTCTGCCGCCGTCCTTTGCGCTGCGCTTCTTTGCCCGCATTATGACGGATTTAATGGCGTCGTCGATATGCCTGGATTCCAAGTCCGACTCTTCGTACACGGCTTTAAACATGGTCAGCATTTTAACGGACGACGGCAGTTCCTTGCCGAAATATTCCCGGTCTGCCTTAGGCTCATCGAATTGCTTCACCTTTGGCTGTCCAAAATGAACTTCGACTGACTCCGGTATTCTGACAAGCGGCGTGGCTAAAGAACACCGGCCGTGCCCGGGAGGCAACGTCCTTTTTACGAAATCACCGGTAAATCTTTCACCGCCGTCTTTTTCAACACGGGTTCCTTCCACGATTAGTTTTATCGCCTTTTCTGTTAACTCTTCATCTTCTATTTGAATCTGGCGGAAAACTTTTTCAACATCATCCTCTACCCCGCGTTTGCCGGTCAGGAAATCCGTTGCATGTGCTGTCAAGGAACCTCTCCCTTTAGCAAAACACAGCTCTATCAAATCCGCAAAGAATCTTAATTTTTTATCCCCCATTTCTTGAGCGATCAAATCAAGCCGTCCGGAAGTATAAGCATAAATTAATTTTTCTTTCGAAATACCGTTTAAAATCGGCCCGCAGGTAAGGATATTCAACAAATATATGGAGGTATCTAATTGTATTCTCCTGGGAGATAAAACTCTCCTGGTGAGCCATTCAGTCAATGCTTCATTCAAATATCCCCAGTAGAAACCTTCAAAATTGAGGTGCAATGTCTCATGAGTGATTACCTGCATATCTTTATTAACCCAATATGACTTGGCAACAACCATTTTTTTCAAAAGGCTGCAAGCGCAAGCCAAAGCATTTATTTCCGAATAAATCACCATATCATCCGCTATTAAAATATCCTCGTATTTTAAATAGATCTTGCCGCGTGTACCGAAAAAATCATTGAGAACCCCATTAACTTCCGCGATTAGTTTCGTATTTTCGCTGTTTGTTAAAATATCATTCGGTTCTTCTTGGGCTACTCGGAACAATTTCAGCATATATTCCAGGTTATCCCTGAAATCTATCTCCCATATATCCCCTAATATTTCCCTTGTTGTTTTAATAGACTGCATTGTTTGAGGCGGGATTATAAGGGTTTCTGCTAAGCGGGTAGCGTAACATCCATCGATACTCCTCAGTATTCTCTGGATGGCTCCATGGATATCTTCATCCTCATGCGCAATGCGGTTTTCCGTATCCCCCTGACTCCCCCATGGCATTCCGCCGTCTCGATTCCTAAACAGTCGTTTTTCTTCCCTGCTGCAGTGCAGTTTTATCCATTGCTTTACCGCCTTACGCCATGCGCCCCGGCCGAACATATAATATAAATAAATCGCTCCCAGGATCTCTTTTTCCGGCCACCTGCTCAAGATTTCAGCAAGAAGCCTGCAGGCTTCGAAGCTATCCCTGTCCTCGGGTATGAGATACGCATCCATCAGATTAAATTGAAGCGACTTTAAAACCAGGGACGTTTTCTCTGCGGCATTCATACTGCTTCCCGTTGCTTTATTTACAACCATTTGGCTGAAAGGCGGGAGATCAAATACGGGACCAGGCATTATTTCTTCCACGGTAAATGGATATTCGTTATCTCTAATAAGAGTGAAATAATGGAGCCATCCCCGGAGCACGACAACAACTTTACCCGGTTTTGCGATCTCCTCTATTTGACGCATTAGTTTACCATCTCTTCTTTGCATATTGCCTGCTTTGAGCGAAGCAACAATATCCATATGTTCACGATATCCAGAAATATCAAATTCCGCTATCGCCTCTCGAGCCGCCGCTCTGGAATCAACAATGGTTACTTTACTAAGCAACCCCTCGAAATCCGGGACTTCAGGAATAACTTGAATTTTATGTTCTTGAAACCAGGTAAATAACGCCTCGGTATAGCCATTTACCGCTTTAACCGCTTGCGCACCTTTTTTAAAATTACGGTATTTCTTCAAGATATTCTTTCTTTCCTCATAAAATACCTGCCGGAGATTTTGAATGAAAGATTCGTCCCAGCCGTTTTCTTCATCAAGAGATAATCCTTTCCGACTCAATAGTCTCTCTATATAGTCCAAATCAAC
>DIEK01000122.1 GCA_002418595.1 Candidatus Omnitrophica bacterium UBA5776
TAACTATCTATTGACCGTTCCCTGATTTTGGGATAGACAGTTAGAAACGGGGAACTATCGTATAATTAAGTATTGTGTCCCCGGAATTAGAAAAGCCGGCGAGAGGAATCGAACCCCCGACCCGCTGTTTACAAAACAGCTGCTCTACCAACTGAGCTACGCCGGCGTGAAAGTTTGCTGAACGGATAATGTGAAAGGAACGGAGCGTTTGTTCCGCTTCCGGCGGAATGGCGATAACGATAACCGCTTTGTCAAACCTTTAACATGCTCTTGATCGCTTGTGGGATTTTATCAATAATATCCCCGGCAATCAAGCTAATTTTTGTCTTCTCCGCCGCCGCCATATCCCCTGCCAGGCCGTGCAGATAGACGGCGAATTTGGCTGCCGTGAAACAGTCCAGCCCCTGTCCGATGAAAGCGGCCAGCATTCCGGCCAGAACGTCCCCGGAACCTGCGGTAGCCATGCCGGGATTACCGGTATTATTGATATAACATCGGCCGTCCGGCCCGGCAACCACGGTACGATACCCCTTGAGCACTACGGTGACGCAGTATTTGCGAGCGAAATCGCTCGCCGTCTGTTTCCTGCTCCCCTGTATCTTACTTACGCTCAACCCGGTCAATCGGGACATCTCCCCGGGATGCGGCGTGATCACCAGCCCCCAGCGCCCGGCCGGACGCATCAACTCCGGCCTGCCCGCAAAAGCGTTCAGGCCGTCGGCGTCGAGTACCTTGGGAAGAAGGATCTCCCGGACAAGTTTCACGGCCAGGGCGCGTGTCCCCGCAGCCTGTCCCAGGCCCGGACCGACAAGCAGGACATTACAGCTATCGGCGAACTTTCTTATGGGAGAAAAACTGGAAGAAAGGAAAACGCCTTTGCCGGCATCCGGCAAAGGTAAAGTCATCAATTCAGGCGTTTTTTTACGGATAACGGCGTTGTTAATGGATGCCGGGACGACGAGGGTGACCAGTCCGGAGCCGCTACGCAAGGCAGCGTGGCCGGAAAGAAGCGCCGCCCCGGAAAACCCGGCAGAGCCGGCCACGATCAGCAGGCGGCCGTAATCACCTTTATGAGAATCAGTTTTCCTTTTCGACAATCGCGTTGGCAACCGCATAGCTTTTCACGTGGGAAATGGAAACATGGACTTTTTTACCGCAGGCCTTGCCGTTTAAAATACGGCACCAGGGACGTCCTTCTTCGTCGTTGACTATCTGCACGTCTTTCCAGGTCAGGGAACTGTCGTTGAACGCCTTGAATACCGCCTCCTTGGCGGCGAACCTGCCGGCCAGGTGCTGGTAAAAACTGGCATGTTTCTCGGCGTTCTTAAGTTCCTCCCCGGTAAACACCCTCTCCAGGAACTGCTTACCCCAGCGTTCCACCGCCTGGCGCAGGCGCCTCACTTCGGTAATGTCCACACCGGTGCCTATTATAGCCATATCAGCCGCCGATCAGTTCTTTCATATCTTTTACCGCCCGGACGATGCCGGTGATAACGGAGCGGCAGATGATGGAATAACCTATATTGTATTCCTCTATCTGGCGGATGGAAGTGACCGCCTTGACATTACGGTAGTCAAGCCCATGCCCGGCGTAGATACGCAGGCCCTTCCCGGCGCCGTAAACTGCGGCTTCTTTCAATTCCCGTAACCGGCGTCTTACCGCGGCAGGCGAGGCGGCATTGGCGTAACTGCCTGTGTGCAGTTCCACCGCTTTTACTCCGCATTTTACCGCGGCGTCTATCTGGCGTTTCAGAGGATCGATAAACAGGCTGGGCTCGGTTCCGGCGGAACGCAATTGTTCGACCGCTTTCCTGACGCGCGCAAACTGCGCGCAGGCGTCAAGGCCGCCCTCGGTGGTAACTTCTTTTCTTTTCTCGGGCACTAATGTAACCTGGTCAGGCCGGACTGTGCAGGCCACAGCCACTATATCCGGGGCCAGTGACATCTCCATATTAAACTTAACGCGCACCGTCTGTCTGAGCAAAAAAATATCCCTGTCGTTGATATGCCGGCGGTCCTCGCGCAGATGGGCGACTATAGCGTCGGCGCCGGCAGACTGGCAAAGCACGGCCGCGTAAACAGGATCCGGCTCATCCCCGGAACGCCTGATCTGTCTGACGCTGGCCACGTGATCTATGTTTACACCCAGACTGGACATCCGCCCGCGTCTCCGTTTTAGAATTCCATATTGATAATTTCTCCGCGGACATAAAGCCATATCATTACAGCCAGCAGCAAGGCTGTCAACAGCAGCCACGGATGCTGCCTGAACATGATCCACGACCTGCGCGCGAAATTTCCTTGTGTTTTATGCTTTTTAAGCATCATCCGGCTCCGTCATAAATTGTTTGGCTTTACGCACAAGTTCCTCCCTGCTTAAATCCCTGTACATCCTACCCCGGTAAACAAGAGAAATATCGTTCCTCTCTTCAGAGACCACGAAGACCACCGCGTCCGTTTCCTCGCTCAGGCCGAGCGCGGCGCGATGACGGGTGCCGTAAATACGGTTCAGGTCCTGGTTGTCGCTCAAGGGGAATATAGATCCTGCCGAGGCCACCCTGCCGTTGCGGATAATCAACCCCCCGTCATGAAGCAGACTGTTCCGGGTAAAAATCGTTTCTATAAGTTCCGATGATACTTTGGCGTCTATCTGAACGCCGTTTTCTATGTAGGCAGTGAGGGAATCGTTCTTTTCCAGAACGATCAGGGCTCCGCTCTTGTAACGGCAGAGATTGTCGGCGGCACGGCTGGACTGGTCAAGCACAACATCAAGTTCCTCTTCCCGGAAGGTATTGCTGAAAAGATGACGCTGGCCGAGCCTGGCCAGGCCGCGCCGTATCTCCGGATGGAAAATCACCAGGATGGCGATAACCGAGATGCCGAATAACTTTGTGATCAGCCAGCTCAGAACCGTGAACTCGAATCTCTGAAAGAAAAGGAACGCCACCAGGAGCACGATTATGCCGCGTAAGACCTGCAGCGCCCTTGTTCCCTCGAAGAAAAGCAAGACGTGATAGATAAACCACCAGAGGATGAATATCTCTAACAGAGCTTTCCAGGTTATCGTGCTAAGGATGTAATCCATTTATCATCTTCCTGTTGACTAAGGTAAATCCCGCTCAAAAGCCGGGGATTTCAGGGCGAGGGGATTAAAAGAACGCGCGTTGCTATACTTATCTTATTGCCTCCATTACTTTGAGCGCTTCTTTGACGGCTTTGACGTTGTGCACCCGCAGGACATCGGCGCCGCGCTCGGCAGCCATCACG
>DIEK01000072.1 GCA_002418595.1 Candidatus Omnitrophica bacterium UBA5776
GAAAGAACTCATTCCTGGAGTCCACTATTATCTTGCTCACTTCATCGTTGAAAGAATCCCTTATGGTGCGGAAGATCAGGTCGTATTCCTCATGGACCAGCGCCGGGGCAGGAGTGGAGGCGATGGCCTGCTCCATCTTGCGCCAGTGCCTGATCAGGAAATTCGCGTCTTTAAGAAGTTCCTGCTGCGCTTTGCCTGCGGCGGCCGTCCTGACTATGAAACCGACCTTTTCTTTATCCTTGATCTCGGAAAGCACCTGGCGCAGGCGTTTTCTTTCGGCGACATCCACCAGCCTGCGCGATACGCCTATCAACGGCTCCTGCGGCATAAGCACAAGGAACCTTCCGGCCACTCCGATATGACAGGCCAACCGGGGCCCCTTGTTGCCAAACGACTCTTTCACCACCTGCACGAGGATCTCCTGCCCTTTTTTTATGGAGCCTAACAGGGTAGAAGCGCTCTTGGCGCTGCGGTGTTTGTTATGCCTGCCTCCGCGGCGTTTATTATGCTGTTGGGGCTGCTGCTGTTCAGCCGCCGGAGGGTTGTCCGATTCCAGGACATCGAAAGAATATTCTATCTCCGAGAGATAAAGAAAACCTTTCTTGGGCAGGCCGATGTCCACGAAGGCCCCGCCGATCGAAGGCAGCACGGCGTCGATCCTTCCTTTGTAGATATTGCCGACGATCGTCTTGTCCTGCGGCCTTTCGATGTAAAACTCATCCAGTTTTCCGTCGGCCACGATGGCCACCCGCCGCTCCTGCGGTTCCGCGTTGATTAAAATCTCTTTAGGCATTTTCCTTTTAAATCCCTTCCCGTTTTACGCGCCCGAGCCGCCTGGCGGCCGTTAAGCTGCGGAAAACATTCGCTTCTTTTCCCGGATGGACGCCCGCGGTGAGCGGGTTCATCTCAAACCAAGACCGCGTTTTTTATCCTGATACCTTCCGGCAACTGCGCCTGCAGTCTCCGGCAAAAATCGTCACACCTGACGAACATTGTAAGGACGACAACGGCTTCCTCGCCTTCGCTCTCCAGGCCGAGCTTTAACGCCCTGGCAATGCTCAGTTTGACGTGTGGGTTAAAACCTTCCGACATTTTCAGCGGAAAATCCGCCCTGCGCATGGCCCGCATAAACAGGCGCATCAGGTCAAGATGGGAAATGAAGCGCATCATTCCCTTCTTGCTGAAAATAAACTTCATCTTGTAATTCATACCATCTGCCTTTTTCAGGGCGACTATCCGGCCGGCTGGAGGAAACAGTTTGGCCGATGCGGAGGGCCAATCCTACGGTTCCTTCGCGGGACCCTTACCGGTTCCGTCTATTTCCATGCTTTTCTCGATCCTGGTTATTTCTTCCTGCGAGAAGTCGTTATCTTTTATTATATTCGCCGTAATGAATATTAGCAAATCCATTTTTGCCATATCGTAAGTTTCCCTGCTGAAAAGCAGCCCCAGAAAGGGTATCTTGCTCAAGAAAGGCACCCCCTGCCTGGTCTTGATCTTGACGTCTTTCAACAGGCCTCCGATAACGATGGTGTCGCCGTCGTTCATCAATATCCGCGTTTCCGCCTCTCTGGTCTCGATTATGGGATACTGCGCCACTCCGGACCCTCCCAGAGTGCTGGTATAAGAAGTCACCGCCGGATGGACCACCATGTTCACGCAGTCGTTCGCCCCTACCTGCGGGACCACGTTAAGCTGAATGCCGATGTCCTGGTAATAGTCCAAAGTTACCGTGGTGACGGTGGCGCTGGAAGATGAGGACGTGGTATCCTGTTTCAGTATGGGGTATCTTGTTCCAACCAGTATGGTAGCCTCCTGGTTGTTCAGCGCCATTATGCGCGGCGCGGAGAGCGTATTGGTGCGCGAATCCTCCTCCAGCGCGTGCAGCATCACCTCGAACTCCGTGCCGTTTAGTTTCTTAAAAAGCAGCTGCAGGCCGGTATTATAATAGGCGGCCGTGGAGCTGATCTTCCCGGTTATCTCGCTGGCAAGCGGATTGAAACCCGAAGGCGAAACCTGGGAGCTCAAGTTATGCCCCCCCAGTCCGTAGGTAGAACTGCCCGTGTGGGTATTCACCGAGGGGTCGGTCGCGCCGGTGGTCCCTGTCCCGATGTCTATGCCGAGATCGCGCAGAGTGTCGCGGCTGACCTCCACGATGCGCGTCTGTATCATTATCTGCTGCGGCATCACGTCTATCTGGGCGATCACCTCATCTATCTTGTCGAGCACCGGCGGGATATCGCTGATGATCAGGGTCTTGGAACGGCCGAGTTTCTCCTCCGAGACGCGCTTACGTTTTCCGAGAGCGTCGCTGCCGAACTCCCAGCCGGCCTGCCCGGTCATCTCAAGAACGGTTATTTTTCCGCGCGGAGAAAGCTGCGGCTCAAGCGCCTTTTTCGCGTCCTGGGCGTCGAGATACTTCAGCATATAAACGTGGGAAACCGTCGGCTGCACCTGGGCGAGTTCCACCTGCTGTTTTTTCTGCGCCGTCAGTTTATCTATCGGAGCGACGAAAATAATATTCGATTTCTTCTCATAGCCGTAACCGTAGGTCTGGAGAATGGCATCCAGCGCCCTTTCCCAGGGGACATCGTTCAGCCTGATGGTAACGTTGCCTATGACATCCGGGGTAGTGACGATGTTCGTGCCGGATTTATAGGAAATGATCTTCAGAACGTTGCGGATATCGGCGTCCTTGAAATCAAGCGTGATGTTGCCCGACGCCGAGGCGCCGGCCTCTACGGAAGGCGGCTGCGCACTCAGCGCGCCGCAGAAAAACAACCGGCAGGACAGCAGCAGGCTCGACAGGATCAGAACTCTCAATTCAGCGTTTTTCAGCATTTTCAAAGGATTCCTCCTTCTTCTTCTGCAGCGGAAGCTCTTTCAATTCTCCGTCTTTCATCAGCGTTACTTTATTCTCCGTGATCTTTATAACCCGATAACCCCGGACGCTGTCGCCCACGCCTGCGACGGCTCCGTTGAGCACCGCCAGAGAAGGTCCGTTGTCGTCATAAATAAGACCTTCCAGCCTCACTTCGCCTTCCCCCGGGGCAGCCGCGGACTGTATGAGCCTGCCTTCCGGAGTCACCAGAGGAATAAAAGGGTCCCGTTTGCCTGCGGGCGCGGCCGCGCCTACGGCCACGGAAAAGCAAACAACGGCCAGCGGCAGACCCGCGGACAAAAACAGCTTAATACCTTTTATGCCTGTAGTTCTCAAACGCCCGCCTTCCCGCTCCGTCATTCGCAGACTGCCGAAAAACCGCAAGCGTCATTTACTAACATACACCTTCAACAAAAGGGTGATATCCTGCAGTGTATAATCATTTCTGCTGCGGCGCATCTTCAAATCTTGTATCTGCACAAAATACCGGCCGTTCTCAAGTTCGTTTATGAACTTTACGGTATCGTAAAACCTGCCGGATAACTCCAGAGATATGTTTACCGCCGGCAATTTGACCGCCGAAGAAACATCCTTGGACGGCGCCGCTTCCCCCTGCGGGACTACCTGCATTATCTTGAGATTGTTCCGCAGCGAAATGTCTGAAATATCCTTTAACAGCCGCGGCAGGTCGCCGAATCTCAAAAGGCGCGCCCGGCTCGTTTCCCTGCCGGTAACGGCCGGATCCACAGCCGCTGAAGAACGCATCTCGCTGCTGCCGGCGGCAATATCACCGCTAAGCTTATTGACTTTGGAACAGACCCGTTTCAGTTCATCAGCCTGCTTGAACAATACGAAAGCGCAATCCGCGTATATTATTATAGCCAGAATAAGCCCGGCGAGGAATATCTTTTTTATATCCGGTNNTTTCATCCCAGTCTATATTGCGCAAAGGATTATTCATTTACGCGTCGTCCTCTGAAGTGGAGCGTTAACAAGGAAATTCATGATCTCGTAACCTCCGGCCGTCTCCCTGTTGACCGCTCCGAGCTCTATCCCGAAGAAAGCGGCGGAAAAAACCGCGTCCTCCTTAAGTCCGGATATAAAACGGTTCAACAGTTCCATCTCCTCGCCCGGAGAAAAAACGGAAGCTTCCAGGATGATACCCTTATCGGAACAGGTAAGCGCATTGAACCATACGCCCGGAGGAACAACAACGGCCAATCTTTCCAGCTTGTCCGACCAGTTTATTCTCGCCGCGGAAAGCGCGGCCACAGTCCTGCTGTCGCGGGAGAAAGATTCCAGTACCTTTTTCTTTTGCTCGAACTCCTTCATTGCCGGCAGCATCTGCTCCCATTTCTGTTCCAGCACCGACAACTGCGCCTTCTTCGAAGTAATGGCGAAGAAAAAGAAAACATTCAGAAAGAAAACAAACAGAAGCCCCGCGGCCGATATGGCGGCCAGCAGGCGCAATGATAATGTAAAAGCCGTTCCCTCTCCGGGAGAGCGGTTTTCCTTATGCAGTTCCTGCGGCAGTAGATTTATTTCTATCATAATAATATTGAAACTCGCCTGTCGTTTATCGGTTACGATACCC
>DIEK01000041.1 GCA_002418595.1 Candidatus Omnitrophica bacterium UBA5776
TCCAATTGAGCTACAGGCGCATAAAGAGACTTCATAAGATAAAGACTGTAGCTCAAAAGTCCTCTGCTCCAACGGAGCAGACGTTCTTTCCTGCGACGTCCCGCATATCTTCCTGCGGGATAGAGCTACAGGCGCATAATTAATGTGTACTTGCGCAATTCCTCATAAGCGCAAGGTACTCTAAATCCCAATCTTCAGCGGCGGGCGCATAAGCGCAACGCGCGCGCACACGGTACTTTCATTTTTCCAGGAATCTATAACCCCGCACCCGTGGCCTGCTTGTATTACACCGTCTCCGCCGACGGCCCGAGGACGCGCATAATTTCTTCTATCCTCTGCTTGTCCAAAGGAACAACGCCTTCTTCCGCCGGCTTGNNACTTGCGCACCGGGGAATTAACCTGTATTTTGTCCGGCTTTATGCGTTCCACGGCCTGCTTCAACCCGGCGATATCCTCCGGCGAATCGTTAAGGCCGCGCACAAGCATTATTTCCAGCCAGATCTTACCGGGATATTCCTTCCGGAATTCCTCCAGAGCGTTTATTATATCCGTTATCCTTGTCCCGGGGACCGGCCGGTCTATCTTCTCGAAGGTTTCCTGCCTTGCCGCATCCAGGGAAGGCACCACAAGGTCGGCTGACAGGAGCTCTTTACGAACTGAAGGCGACACCAGCATGGAGGAATTGGTGATCACCGCCACCGGCAGATCTACCATTTTTTTTATATCTAAAATGATTTCTCCCAGCTTATTATTAAGACAGGGTTCGCCTGTGCCGGCGATGGTCACGTAACTCAATTTGGCAGCGGTATCTTTATGCTCATCAAGCCACTCCCGCAGAGCGGAAAGTACCTGCCCGGCGGAAGAATATTCTTTTCGTTCGCCGGTCCTCATAGTCGTCCTGCCCGCCTGGCAATATACGCAGTCAAAACTGCAGGTCTTGTAAGGAGTAAGATTAATCCCCAGAGAAAGACCGAGCCTGCGGGAGTTTATCGGACCATAGATATACAAGTTTTTGCCGCGAATCATGATAAATCCGGGTTCCGGGTTATAGACGCCGGGTTCTGAAATACCGACGCACGAAAGAGGATGGGCAAGAACCGTTTCTAAACCAAAGGCATACCGGGAAGCTGTCGTTCTTCATCTGTGTCAGGCTTATTGTTTACCGCCTCCCCTGTCGTTAATGAAGCTCTCTATATAAAAAGAACCCCCCGGCATCCTTGGAAGACTTGAGTTTCGCATAAGGAAGCCGGGGGATGAATTACTTTACTTCTATTACGGAATTCTGCGTACCGAAAGAATTTACTGCTACCGCGTTGTTATTGGGATCATTGATCCAGTTGCCGTCCACAAAGAACTTGTATTCGTACCTGCCGGGTTTAAGCGATATTTTCGCAGACCAATTACCCTTGCTGTCTTTCTTGGCTGCCGCACCTTTCAGGTTCCAGCTGTTGAAATCTCCAGCCAAATTGACCTTCTTCGCTTTCGGCGCGTAAAACTTGAATTGTGTCGGCTTCGTTGCAACTTTTCTGACCATCTCTCCCTCCTTTTATGGATTTAATTTACACGAGTATGAGGTGGATGTCAAGATTTTTTCATCGGCTCCGGCGCAGCGCAAGTCGGTGTCTCGTCTATAATAAAGAAAAAACTTATACGGCGGTGATAATAAGCCCCTTGCGCTCGGCAAAGGCGAGAGAAGCCTCCTTGTCGATAAAAAGCGTCTTGCCGGCTTCTATCGCCAGGCACGCCGCGCCGCAGCGCAGCAATGTTTTCACGGTGCACAGGCCCACCACCGGGACGTCGAACCTGGGGTCCTGCCTGGGTTTGCTCACCTTAACCACGGTAAAACCGCGGCCGGCTATTTTCCCGGCGCGGCGGATAAGATTATCCGTGCCTTCAAAAGCTTCCACCCCCACTATCGCACCGGATTTAACGGCCACGGTCTGCCCTATATCGAGACCGGCTACTTCTTTGGCCAGTTTAAAACCGAATTCAATATCCTTGGACTGCTCGGGGGAAGGCTCAGGGCCGCAAAGCAGGCCGCGCTCCGGCATCATCTCCCCGAGGAACGCGGTGGAATCGAGAAATTTTACGCCCGATTTCTCCAGATGTCGTATAACCGTCGAGAAAATGGTGTCCGCCCTTTTATCTTTCATGCCGGCAAACACTTCACGCAGCCCGGCGTCGCGCATCACCTCGGAGCTGAAAAGACGACCGGGAGAGATCTGCCCGGCCATAACGGCTTCATTTATACCCTCTCTTTTCATTATATCGCCGAGCCTGCCGAATTCCCGCAAACGCAGCCATACCACTTTGTCCGCGCACTTGTTTATAGCGCGCCAGGCGTCACCTCTAACGGCAAAAGCGACAACTTTATACCCCCTGTCCCGCGCCGCCCGCGCGAATATGAGAGGGAATTTTCTGCTTCCTGCTATTAAACCGAGTTCGGACATACTTTATATAAATAAGCGTAGCTATGCTTTATCATGTTCCGCGCTTCACTCACGCCGCGCGCCGTTGGCTTTTTACCTTTTACGCGCCAAGGAGTTATTTCCAATATGTTAAACTACGAATTAATCTTCTCTTTCTCATCTGCGGCGGAATGCGCTGTGCGGCAGGAACGGGCTACGCCTCTCTGCGAATTCTTTATGAAATCGACGAGGTAAGCCGTTTCTTTGGAGAGGGTGTTTTCCGCTTCGAACTTGATTGCTGCCTTACGCAGCGGCATCCCGGAATAGAAAATTTCCCGGTAGGCCTTGGTAAGTCCGCCGACGGCTTCTCTGCGGAATCCGTTCCTGCGCAGGCCGATAAGGTTCAAGCCGTAAACGCGCGCCGGATGCCCGTCGCAGGTGGAATAAGGAGGTATGTCCTGGATCACCTTGGAACATCCGCCGAGAATGGAAAACATCCCCACGCGCACGAACTGGTGAATGGCAGACATGCCGCCGATTATGGCTTTATCTTCCACGCACACATGCCCGGCAAGGGTCCCGTTATTGGCCATGATACAGCCGCTGCCCACACGGCAATCGTGCGCCACATGGCAGTAAGCCATAAGTAAATTGCCGTCTCCGACGACGGTCTTGCCGCCTTCCCCGGTGCCGGGATTCAAAGTGCAGTATTCCCTGATGATATTCCTGTCGCCTATAATAAGGTAACTCTTCTCGCCCTTGAATTTAAGATCCTGGGGCCTGCTGCCGACCACCGCCCCGCTGAATATTTCGCAATCCCGGCCTATGGTCGTATTACCTTCAATAACGCAATGCGCCCCGATCCTGGTGCCCGGGTTGATAGTCACATTATCGCCGATAATGGAAAATGGTCCGACTTCCACGTCTTCAGCGAGCTTTGCCTTATCTGAAACTATGGCGGTGTTATGTATTGACATATATGCACCTTCTATATCCGGTGTTACGCCGGGCCCCTTATCCGAAAGCGAACATCAAGGTGGCTTCAGCCACCACTTTTCCATCCACGTAAGCCTTGCCGTAAACCTGCCCGGTCCTGGATTTCACTTTACCTGCCGCGACCTCCATCACCAGCCTGTCCCCGGGCACCACTACCTTGCGAAACTTCGCGTCGTCTATAGCCATGAAATAAGCGAGCTTGCCGCGGTTCTCCGCCGAGGAAAGCATCATCACTCCGCCGACCTGGGCCATCGCCTCCAGGATAAGCACGCCCGGCATCACGGGTTTGCCGGGGAAATGCCCTTGAAAAAACGCGTCGTTGATGGTAACGTTTTTTATTCCGACCACCCGTTTGCCTTGCTCCAGATACGTGATCCTGTCCACAAGAAGGAACGGGAAACGGTGCGGCAGCACATCCATTATCGCCTGCACATCCATCACGCAGCCTTCTCCGGAACAAACATTCGCGCCTGCCAAGCTTTTCTGCTTTTGCTGTAATATCGACTTGACCATCCTGGCGTTAAGAGAATGGCCGCTCTTGACCGCAATTATGTGGGCCTTCAAAGGCTGTCCGAGCAGACTGAAGTCTCCGATAAGGTCGAGGACCTTGTGCCTGACGAACTCGTCCGGAAATCGCAGTGTATTGCCGACGACACCTTTTTCGCCGACGACAAGCGTGTTCTCGTAAGTCGCCCCCTTGCCCAGCCCCTGCTTCTTCAGCTCCTCGGCTTCCTCTTCCAGGCAAAAAGTCCTTGCGCCCGCAATGCCGTCGCGGAAGGACTTCTCCGTGATCTCCATATCGAAAAACTGGGAAGCCAGCATGGGATGTTCATAATCGAGGGTGTAGGAAACCCGAAAAGTCTCGCAAGGCACAGCTACCAGGGAGACTCCGGATTCGTTGATATAAATCGGCTCCGTCAACGAATAATAATCCCTTGGTTTGTCCAGCGTCTGTATGCCGGCTCTGTCCAGCGCTTTCAGGTATTCCAGCGCGCTGCCGTCGAGGCCGGGTAATTCCTCGCCGTCGAGTTCCACCACAAGATTGTCTATGCCGCAGGCCGACAGAGCGGCCATCATATGCTCCACGGTATGTATGCCGGCGACGCCGCTGCCGATAGTGGTGCGGCGCTTGCTGCGAGGATAAGACGAAACGCAGTCAACGCTGGCCTTCATCTCCGGCCTATCCGGCAGATCGGTCCTCACAAAGGTAACGCCGCTGTCGGCAGGCGCCGGCTTAAGCGTAACGGCGGCCTTATTTCCCGTATGCAGGCCTACGCCCGTAATAGTAATTTGCCCTTTTATAGTCTTTTGTAGATCCATTTGTCTCCCCGCCGGTTATACCTTGACGGCGTTGAAATCGCGCCTTTTATGGCGCGGATAATATAAGGCCGCAATAATAAGCGAGCCGCGGTCTTCAGACCGTGGCGGGCCGGATTTATTTCAGTCTCGACTCCAACTCTTCTATCTTTTTTTTCAACTCCGCTACGGTCTTGGTGAGCTTCGGAAGGTTCTGCGCGCAGGCATTTATTCTCTGCGTGGACATAAATTCTCTTGCCGGATACCCCGAAACCATCGTCCCCGGAGGCACCGACTTGGAGACCCCCGCCTGGGCCGTGACTATCGCTCCCTCCCCTATAACGATGTGCCCGGCCAGCCCCGCCTGCCCGGCTATTATGGCGCCGTCGCCTATCCTGGTGCTGCCTGAGATCCCGGCCTGCGCGATGAGCAACACGTTACTGCCGACGTTAACGTTATGCGCTACCTGCACCAGGTTGTCGATCTTGGTCCCGCTGCCGATCACGGTCTTGTCGAAACGCGCGCGGTCGATGGTAACATTGGCGCCTATCTCGACGTCGTCTCCGATCACCACCGTCCCGGTCTGCGGTATTTTATGATGCGCTCCCTTCACAGTAACGTATCCGAACCCATCAGAGCCGACCACTGTCCCGCTGTGGATGATCACCCTGTCCCCGATGACGATATCTTCTCTGACCGTAACATTGGGATACAAGAGACAGCGGGCCCCGAGCTTGGCCCCGTAACCGATATAACATCCGGAGTAAACAATAGTGTCGTCGCCGACGCTGGCGCCGTCTTCTATAACGGCGTAAGCGCCGACGGTAACATTCTTGCCCAAGGACGCTCCGGGGGAGACCGCCGCCGCCGGGTGTATTCCCCGGGGATGGCGCGCTTTATTCTCTCCGAACAACTGGACTACCTGCGTGAAAGCCAGTGAAGGATTCTCCACCCTGATCAGAGCCGCGCGCTTCGGGGGAGAGACTTGAGGAGAGGTTATTACCGCCGACGCGCCGGTTTTCTCCAGAAACGGCGCGTATTTGGGATTGGATAAAAAAGCTATGTCCCCCGGGCGTGCCTCTTCTATACCGGAAAACCCGGTTATCTCCAGGTCTGCCGGTCCGATTACTTCGCCGCCGATAATCTCGGCGATTTCTTTGAGGGTCTTACGCATAAAGCCGGGAGAAAACCCTGCGGGAGAGGGCGGCGCCCTCTCCCACGCGGGATCTTATTTCTTTGTGTTACCTTTATTGAGGGCGGCTATTATCTTATCGCTGATCTCCAGGCCCTTGGTCTGGTAAACAAGCACCCTGTCGTTGAAAACGAAGGTATATCCCTCTTTCTCCGCGTAGGCCTTCACCGCGTTCTCTATATCCTTAAGGATCTCCTTCATCTTTTCATCTTGCTCCTTGCGCAGGTCCGTCTGCTTCTGACGGTCGAATTCCTGCAGAGCCTTAACCTTGGTCTCGATGTCGCCCTTTTTGGATTCCTTCTCCTTGTCGCTGAGAAGGTTGATTTTCTCCTGGAGCTGTTTGATTTCGTTGACCTTTTTTGTCCTTTCGGCGTCGTAGGCGGACTGTTTGTCGCCGAGCACCTTATCGTAATCCTTGGTTTTGTAATACTCGTTGAACGTGCGGCTCAAGTCGATATATCCCAGTTTATCGGCTGCCGAGGCGCTGCCGGCTAACATGGCCAACACGAAAAGTCCCCCAAGAACAACCCCTATTCCCTTTTTCATTTCCCCTCCTCCTTTTTTTATCCTTTGATTGTTTGTTTGGCAAGGATAGTGCCGAATTGTTTGATTACATTGTTATACAAGTTTCTGATAAATGAGAATCGGGATTAGACCGAAATCGAGAACTTTCATCGAGCAAATCTCGGTTTTCAATTCTCGATTACTCCGCGCGCCGGCTAAAAAAATGATTTAACAGCGCATTAGAACCCGTGGCTCATATTGAAATGGAACCTGCCGTCGCCTTTGGAGTCCTCCCCCGAAGCCTTGTTGAGCGGGATACCGTAATCAAGCATGATCGGGCCGATCGGCGTCTTGATGCGGAAGCCTATACCGGTGCCGGCTTTCAACTCGCCTTTGCCCCATTCGCTGGCTTTTTCCCAAACATTGCCGATATCGTAGAAGAACGCCACGCGCAGGAAATTCATCAGCGGATAGGTGTATTCGGCGTTGGCGACCATTATCGCCTGGCCGCCCTTGGGGTCATCATTATCACCCCCGTAGTACGGGCCGATCCTGCGTTCTTTGTAACCGCGGATGGTATTGGCTCCTCCGGCGAAATATCTTTCATATATAGGCACACTGTTGCTGTCTCCATAAGGTTCAGCCACGCCTGTGCGCAGCCTTAATTCTATCACCGACTTCATGAACAGCGGCTGATAATGCGACATCCTCAGGAAAAGCTTGTAGAAGTCCTTGTCCCCCCCGAACGGGCCGCCGGCGACGTCGATAGTGCCGCTGACAAGGTCTCCCCTGCGCGGGTCGAACACATTGTCCCTGCTGTCGTAAGTTAGGCCGTAACTCGTGCTGCTGATGTTATATTTCCCAACTTCATCTCTTATAAAGTCGTCGTTTTTATTTAAGTCGTCGCTGGGGTTGCTGATCTTGATCTGCTCATACTTATACATCACGCTGCCCTTGAGATACTCGCTCAACTCCTTAGTCAGACGCAGGTCGCCGCCGGTGACGTCCTCGTCGTAGCCGTAACCGACGTCGGAATCGCGCTCGTGCGTGCGCTTGTAAATATCGAAACCGAAAGAGACCGGATAATCGAATATCCAAGGCTGGGTAAAGCTAAGTTCATATCCCTGGGTCAGGCTGCCGATAGAGGCCCTGATCTTCAGGTCCTGCCCGCCGCCGGTGAAATAGGGGAAATTCTTCCAGTCGAAATTCCGCTGTTCTATCTCCACGAAACCGATGAACTGATCCACGCTGCTGTAGCCGCCGCCGAAGCTGAACATACCAGTCTTCGACTCTTTCACGTCCACCACCAGGTCTTTGCTGTTAGGGACGTCGGTATCCTCGGTATCGTAGCTGATCTCCTCGAAGAACCCGAGGTTCTGCAATCTTTCCTTGCTCCTGCGCAGCTTGTCTCCGTCGAAACGGTCTCCGGGATGTATCCGCAGTTCACGACGGATGACAATATCCCTGGTCTTGACGTTGCCGCGTATCTTGATCTTGTTCACGTAGGCGATATCGTTCTCGACTATACGGTAAAGGATATCCACGTTGCCGTTTACCAGGCTTAAGGACGTGCTCTCCAGCACCCCGGCAAAGATGTAGCCTTTATCAAAATACAAACCTTGGATGGAAGCGATATCTTCGTGCATCCCCTCCTGGCTGAATACCTTGCCCGGCGCGCAAACCTTGATCCTCTCCATTATGTCTTTCTGCGCGATCTCCTTGTTCCCTTCTACCTTCACGGAACCCACGAAATACTTCCTGCCCTCGTTTATGGTGACTATGACCGACAGGGTATTACGGTGTTTGTTCGGGACCACTTCAAAGGAGACCGTCATATCCGCGTAGCCGCTGCGCCTGTAGAAATCGCGCAGCCGGTCCATATCTTCCTTTATCACTTCTTCCTTAAGTATCCCGGAATTGAAAAGCCAGGCGCGCCTGGTCTTCATTATCTTTAATATCTTGCCTTTTTTGTAGGCCTTGGCGCCGCGGACGAAAATGTCCCGTATCTTGGTCCTGATGCCTTCTTCCACCTTGAAAATGACCAGCGCCTTGCCGTTCTCCTTGTTAAAATCAACGGAATATTCGACTTTAGCGCTGCTGTAGCCGCGCTTCTCGTAAAGCGCCCTCAGCGTCGCGCTGTCATCGGTCAATGTCGGATGGTCGAGATACTGCGCTTCTTTGGACTTTATCATCCCTTTAAGCTTATCCTCTTTCATACGAAGGGTTTTCACCCCTGAAAAAGAGATTTTTTCTATAAGCGGACGCTCATTGACTGTTATCACGAGCTTGAGCCCGCCGTTATAAGGCTTGACGTCGGTATTGATATCACTGAAAAATCCCAGCAGATACAGCCTCTTGATATCGTCGCTTACAACGTTCTCCTGGTAAAGGCCGCCGACTTTCGTCTTTATTTTGGCTATTATGGTATTGCTGCTGATGGTCTTGTTGCCGGCGACTTCTATCGCGGTAACCTTGGAATCCGGGGATATTGTCGGAGAGTTCTCTGCCGGGGGAAGCGCTGCGGCCGGAGAAGGAGCGGCCTGCGAAACGCCGCTGCCGGCAGACTGAGAATCCTGCGCGAATACGGCGGCCGCCGTGAAAAAGACGAGAACAAAAGGTATTGCCCGGAATACATTCTTATGCGTCATATTCAAAGTGGGATTTTATACCGCATACACGTTGATCCCGGCCGCATCACCGTCTCAAAATACACGGCCGCAACAATTTGTTTCAGTATAACACACCGCGTTCAAAAAGCAATAGAAAAATCTTTCCGGGGACACAATACTTAATTNNTTAAGTATTGTGTCCCCGGAATTAGAACTCTACCCGGGCGTAATTTTCGAAACGGGTATATTCTTTTATAAAGGAGAGTTTGACCGATCCGACCGGGCCGTTGCGTTGTTTGGCGACTATGATTTCGGCGATACCTTGATTTTCCGGGGTGGGATTATAATATTCTTCCCTGAGAATAAGCACCACTACGTCCGCGTCCTGCTCGATGGCTCCCGATTCCCTCAAATCCGATAACTGCGGGCGGTGGTCGTCGCGGCGCTCCACGGCGCGCGAAAGCTGGCTGATGGCGATAACCGGCACGTTCAGCTCTCTGGCCAGCGCCTTCAAAGAACGCGATATCTCGGATATTTCCTGCTGTCGGCTGTCGTCAGAACCGTTGCCGCTGGCGCGCATCAACTGCAGGTAATCCAGGATTATAAACTGGATATCGTGGTGAGCCTTGAGCCTGCGCGCCTTGGCGCGCAGTTCCATTACCGAAATGCCCGGGGTATCGTCGATATAGATGGGCGCCTCGGAAAGCCGTCCGGCGGCCGCGGTAAGTTTAGGCCAGTCGGACGCGGAAAGGTATCCGGTCCTGACTTTATGGGCGTCGACTCTGGCGTGAGAACAAAGCATCCTTTGCACGAGCTGTTCTTTGGACATTTCCAGGCTGAATATGGCGGTGGGCACCTTGGCGGATACCCCGGCGTATTCGGCCATAGACAAAGCCAAAGCGCTCTTACCCATGGAAGGGCGCGCAGCCACGATCACCAGATCGGACGGCTGCATACCGGAGGTTATCGTGTCGAAATCCAGGAAACCTGTGGGGATACCGGTGACATGCGCCTTCTTCTGGTAGAGGCGATCGATATTCTCTATGCTGTCCTTGATGATCTCTTTCAGGTGGATGGCGCTTCCCCGGTGGCGGCGGTCGCTCACTTCGAAGATGAGTTTCTCGGCGTTATCGACCACCTCGCGGACGTTCCCCTCGTTCTCGTAACAGGATGAGATGATTTTCGTGGCGCTGCTGATCAGCCCGCGCAGAACGCTTTTATCGCGCACTATCCCGCTGTAATGACGGATATTGGCCGCGCTCGGCACCGCGTTGACCATAGACGCCAGATAACTGGCTCCGCCGGTCTCCTCGAGTATCCCCTTGCGGCGCAGTTCGTCTGTCAGCGTGATAAGATCAACCGCCTTGTTGACGTTGAAAAGATCCAGTATGGTCTCGAATATCTTGCGGTGGGAGTCTTTATAGAAACATTCTTTACCGAGGTGCTCCGCGGCGACCGCTATCGCTTCTTCATCCATAAGCATGGAGCCGAGGACCGCCATTTCGGCGTCCAGGTTCTGCGGCGGGAGCTTCTCGATGGAACTTTCCGTAGGCATGATTTTACAAAATGGGATGAGGGCCGAAGGATGAAACGCGGGGCGCGCGAACCGCGACGAAGGACGGAGAGCGGCACTTTCGTCCTTCATTCCTCATCATTCGTCTTTCATTCAATCACTTCTTGACCACCCATACCTTGACCTTACCTTCAACTTCAGGGTGGAGTTTGACCGGAACTTCGTAAATCCCGAGGGCCCTGATAGGCTCCTCGAGCAGTATGTCGCTCTTCTGCAGGATAATGCCCTCGTCTTTCAAGGCCTGCAGGATATCCACGGAGGAGATACCGGCGTACAGTTTATCGTCCTCCTGCGTGAGCACCGGCATGGTCAAAGAGAGAGCCTCAAGGCGCGCGCGCGTCTTCTCGGCTTCATTCTTCAAGGCCTCCAGTTCTTTGGCCTTTTTCTTCATTTTCGCTTCCAGCGCCTTCAGATTTCCCGGAGTGGAAGGAACCGCCAGCTTCCTGGGGAACAGAAAATTACGGGCGAACCCGTCTTTCACGTTGACCATGGCCCCCAGTTTGCCGACTTTCTCGATATTATCGGTAAGTATCACTTTCATTTTAAGCCCTCGAATAAGGTAACAGGGCCAGGAACCTCGCCCTTTTGATTGCGGTCACAAGTCTCCTCTGATGCTTGGCGCAATTCCCCGAGAGACGGCTGGCAACAATCTTGCCTCTGTCCCTCATGAAGAATTCGAGCCTCTTGATGTCTTTGTAATCTATGTTTTCCATCTTGTCGGCGCAGAAACGGCAGATCCTCTTGCGGCCGGAAGAACCGGAATCCTTTCTTCTCTTGTTTCTGTTAGGCGTTTTCCTGATTTTCTCTTTCATTGAACTTCTCCTCGCTTTCTCCCATCCATTCAGCTTCAGTGGAATGTTCCATATTCGTCTCTGCCGGCGCCGCCGCTCCGTCCCTGGCCCCGCCTCCGCCGAGGAATTGCACCCGCTCGGCCCTCACTTCTATCGTGCTGCGTTTTTGCCCGCTGGCGTCTTCCCAGGAACGCGACTGCAGGCGCCCCTCGATGAAAACCGGACTGCCTTTGCGCAGATACTGATTGCAGGTCTCGGCCTGCTTATCCCAGACTACCGCCGTCACGAAACAGGTCTCTTCTTTTAATTCCTGGTTCCTATCCTTGAACCTGCGGTTGACTGCCAGGCGAAGGTTAACCACTCCGGTCCCCTGCGGGGTATAACGCAACTCCGGATCCTTAGTCAGATTGCCGATAAGAAACACCCGGTTAAAATTAGCCATATCGCATCCTCCCCCGCCCGGTTAGAAAAGCAATTACTTGCTCTCATGCACGGTTATAAGCGTCCTCAACACGTTATCGTTCAGTTTATACACCCCGAGTATCTTTTCTATAGCCCCGGGAGCAGCCGAGAAATCGATCAGATAATAAACGCCCTCCGCGTGCTTCTTGATGGAGAACTGCAGTTTCTTGCGCTCGGCCCAGACTCCCGCCTGCGCCACGGTCCCCGTGTTTGCGGTTATCGTATCCGTAAGCTGCGCCAGAACGGCCTTCCTCTCGTCTTCGGAAAGTTCCGGCTTCATGATCACCATAGCTTCATACTTATTCATCCTGTCTTGCTCCTTTTCTATTCTTACTGTTATCCCGCTCCGCCTGGCTGAAGTAAAACCGGCTTAAGACCCCGGGATTTCCGGGCGGAGAGGATTGAAACGATTCATCGCCTTCTCCGTTCCTTCCGTAAGCCAAGTCTTGCAACACTCTATAGCCGTCTCCAGTACTCCCGGCAGGGAGCCTTTTTCAAACGGACCGAATTTCTCAAGAACGTATACGGCAGCGTCCGTCCCGGCGGCCGGTCTGCCTATCCCCATCCGCAGACGGCAGAAGTTTCCATTCCCCAGGGATTCGATTATCGAAGCTATCCCCTTATGCCCTCCGGAGGACCCGCCGCGCTTGATCCGAAGCGTCCCGAAATCTAAATCCATATCATCGCAGACGACCAGAAGTTCGTAACCGCCCTTGCCGTATTTGGCGGCCATGGCCTTCACCGCGCGCCCCGATAAGTTCATATACGTGTACGGCAAGGCCAGGACGACTTCCTCTCCGCAGAAAGTTCCGCGGGCGATAAATGAATACACGCCGCTGTCCCGCCTGAAAGACAGCCCGGCTTCGCATCCCAGCGCCTGCACCAGAAAGTTGCCCAGGTTATGCCTGGTATTCACGTATTCTTTCCCGGGATTCCCCAGGCCGACGATGAATTTCATCGGTTTACTTCTTCTCTTTGTCCTTGGATTCTTCCGCGGGCGCTTCTTTTTTCTCTTTTATGACTTCCGGCTCGGCCTTCGCTTCACCCTCCGCCGCCGCTTCTTCCTCCGCCGCCTGCACCGTCGGAGCCGCGACCGTAAAGAGCACGCTTTCCGGTTCGGTCAGGGCCTTTACCCCGGACGGAAGATTCAGATCCTTGACGTGTATGGATTCGCCGAGTTTCAGTCCGCTGATGTCCACTTCTATCTTTTCAGGGATATCGGTAGGAAGACACTCCACCTCTATTTCCCAGAGGATATGCTCCAGCGACCCGCCTTCCTGCTTCACACCCGCAGGTTCGCCGTTGCCGATGATCGGCACATTCAAACGCAGTTTTTTGTCCATCGAAATAGAGTTGAAATCGACGTGGATGATATCCTCGTGCAGCGGATCCAGCTGTATGTCTTTTATAAGACAGGGTTTCTCCGCCTCGCCTTCTATCTTCAAGGTCACGAGCGCATTCTCCAGCCTGTGTTTATGCACCAGGTCGAAAAGCTGGCGCATAGAGACCTGCACGGAGCGCCCTTCCTTGCCTTCTCCGTAAATGACCGCCGGAATAAAACCTTTATCGCGGAGCGCCTTGACCTTGCTCCTGCCGATCTCGGCCCTGACCTCGACGTTAAGAAACATTTTTTCCATTACCACTACCTCTCTTCCTTATGCAGTACTGCCTTGTGCTTGAATACCGGAGTAAAGCCCGCCGCGGCTGCCGCCCGGCGGACATTGACCTGCTTCCGCTGATCGGCGGCCTGGACGCTCGGGGGAAACTCTAATCGAACAGAGAGCTTACCGACTCCTCGTTATGTATCCTTCTTATCGCCTCTCCCAACAGAGCCGCGACCGACAACGTTCTTAACCGCGGATGCGTCCTGTTGCCTCCGGAGGGGATACTGTCTGTGATAACCAGTTCCTCGAGCCAGCGGCAGGCATCCAGGCGCTCCATAGCCGGACCAGAAAGCACCCCGTGGGTAATACCCGCCCTGATCGACCTGGCTTTATGCTTATGCAATATCTCCACCGCTTCGAAAAGCGAACTGCCGGTGGCTACCAAATCGTCTACGATAAGAACATCTTTTCCTTCCACATCGCCCAATATATGCACGACCTCGGCCTTGTCCGGCGATACCCGCCTTTTGTCTATAATTGCCAGCGACGCCATCAGCCTCTTGGCATACGACCTCGCCATTTTTATGCTGCCGACATCGGGAGATACCACCACGACATTCTGTAATCCCAGGCTCTGGATGTAATCTATGAAAACCCCCACGGCGAACAGATGGTCCACCGGGATATCGAAAAATCCCTGTATCTGCCCGGCGTGCAGGTCCATTGTCAGCACCCTGTTTGCCCCGGCGGTTGTCAAGAGATTAGCCACGAGCTTGGCGCTGATGGGAACGCGCGGCTGGTCTTTCCTGTCCTGCCTGGCGTAACCGAAATAAGGCATCACCGCGGTTATGCGCTGGCTGGATGCCCTCTTGAGGGCATCGATCATCACCAGCAGCTCTACCAGGTTCTCATTCACCGGAGGGCAAGTCGGCTGAACGATAAAAACATCCTTGCCCCGGATATTGTCGTTTATCTTTACCCTTACCTCGCCCTCGCTGAATCTGCCTACCATCGCATCCGAGACATCTATCTTGAGGTAATTGCAGATGCTCTTAGCCAGTTCAGGATGAGCGTTACCGGTGAATACCGCGAGTTTATTCATCTCTTTCCGATTCCTCCGTATGGCAAAAAAACTTGGTCTTGGAATGACGCTCCCTGGCTTGAGAACCGGGGATCTCTGCGCCGCGATTTACCGCCGCTTACTCCTGTTCAAAACCCTCGCCGGCACTCCCGCCACCACTCCTCCGTCCGGGACGCTGCGCCCCCTGGTGACTACGGAACCGGCGCCGGTTTTCGCGCCCCTGCCTACGCGGACCGGGGCGATCAACACCGTGTCCGAACCGATGAAGGCGTTATCTCCTATCACCGTATTGTGCTTGTTGACGCCGTCAAAATTAGCGGTCACCGTTCCGGCGCCGATATTGGCGCCGCGCCCGACGCGCGTATCGCCAAGATAGGAGAAATGCTTCACAAAGACGTTCTCTCCCACGTTGGCCCGCACCATTTCTATAAAATTCCCGGCGCAGACATTGTCCGCCAAACGGGTCCCTTCACGCAAATGCGCGAACGGCCCTATCGAACAGTTTTTCCCGATTTTAACATCCCTTTCTATGACTGTAAAGGGATAAATAACGGTATCTTCGCCTATCTTCGTGCCGTGATTGATGAAGACCGTCTCCGGCGCCGTCAGGCTGACGCCCTGCTTCATATAGCTCTCGTTCAGGCGCGCCTGCATTATAACGTTCGCGGCCGCCAGCTCGACTCGAGAATTGACTCCCATTCCCTCGCGATTATCCTTGACACGCATCCCGCCGATCGCCTTGCCCATCGAATACAATATCCCTATGCAATCGGTGAGATAATACTCTTTCTTGCGGTTACGCGGCTTTACTTTTTTCAGGCTCGCGGCCAGGCAGTCTTTGTCGAAACAGACTACCCCGGTATTGATCTCCTTGATCTCTTTCTGGTAACCGTCGGCCTCCGCCGCTTCCACGATGCCGCTTATGGCGGAATACTCGTCCCTGACGATCCTGCCGTATTCGGCCGCGTCCTCCACCAGCGCGGTCAGCACCGTGGCCGCGGTCCCGCTCCTGCGGTGTTCCGCGGCCAGCTTCTTCAATGTGTCCGCCTTAAGCAAGGGCATATCGCCGTAAAGCACGATGACGTCGCCGCTAAAGTCCTTAAGCAGACCAAGCGCCTGAGACACCGCGGAAGCCGTGCCGTTTATCTCTTTTTGCACGGCGATACGGACATTGCCGGACAGATAGGCGGCGACCTGCTCGTGCTTGTATCCCAAGACGGCCACGCATGGTCCGGTCTTGAATTCATCGGCCTGATCCAAAACATATCTCAGCATCGGCCTGCCGCAGAGAGGATGCAGCACTTTCGGCAGGCTCGAACGCATGCGCGTGCTCTTACCGGCGGCGAGGATAATACAGGCTGTCTTGCGTGATCTCATTATTTATTCCGGATCCGGGTTAAAAAACCTTATTTCGTCATCCTGGGTTAAAGACGAAGGATATACTTAATAACACCCTACAGTTTCTTGTTACGCGAAATCAGTTTAATTTGATACTTAAAAATCGGCAATTTATTCCGGACGATATCCCACACCACTTCAACATCAACACCAAAATACTCGTGCGCCAGGATATCCCGTAAGCCGGAGATTTTCTTCCATTCAACTTCCGGGCTTTCTTCTTTAATCTCACCCGGAATATTTTTAACGGCTTCTCCGATTATTTCAAGATTACGCACAATACCGTCAAGAATAAGGGTATCCCTTTTGAGTTCTTCAAGAGTCACTTCTTTGGCATACCGCTCAATTCGTTTTATCGCTTCAGATACATCATCAAGATATAATTTATAATTACGCATATTTTACTTCGGAAAGCACTTTATTTTTAATTTGCGCTTTCAAAGCATCCTTAATTACCAAATCTATTTTACGATGAAACAATTTTTCCAGGAAGAATTTAAGATCCATATAATTATCGAATGTCTTATCGCCTTTATTGAATTCAACGAGAATATCTATATCGCTCTTCGGGTGTTGCCCTGAACGCGCAAAAGACCCGAAAAGACCGACCTTTCTAACCCCATAATTCTTCAGGTCGTTGGAATGCTGTTTTATTTTTGTTAATATTTCTGTTTTGGGCGACATAATTGCTCTATTCTTTTATAGTTAACATTTCATTATGTGCTGATTTAGCTGCCGCATTAAACTCAACCACCAAAACAAATAATTTATCAAAATTAACTTGTCCTTGACGAGAAATATTTGAAAGCATAGCGAGAATATCGAAAGCTTTCTTTTTAACAGTTTCTCCATACCGTGGAGCAAAAGAAACCATTCTGCGAATTTTTAATTCTAATTCTGTTACTATCTGGAAGCAGTCGCTATATTCTTGTTTATATCGAACGACTCTTTCGTCATTTGGATTATCGAGTAATTTAAGCTGGTTTAGCAATGCCATTATATGTTCAATACCATTCATAAACTCATGACAAGTATCAAAGAACCGATCAGCCCATTTTTTTACAAAATGCGACTGTCTCTCAATTTGAGTTTTGATCCCTTCTGTTCTCCAAAGCAACAACACCCCAAATATAAAGATAAGAAAAGCTGGCGAGAAAATTAAGGCTATTATTTTATCCATATAGTTTCTTGCCAATTAACCGCTCGAAACAATCCAGCAAATTACTTGAACAATGGAACAATAGAGCAATAGAACGCAATTGAAAATCTCTCCGGACTCCTGTTCTATTTTAGATCTCAGTTAAGAATCACTAAAACCTTGAAATTAGAAAATAGAAATTTGACCGAATCGAAAGTTCTCTGTCTTTTCAACTCTCTACTTTCTACTTCGATTCTCTATTTTTTCGCCTACGGCGAAAAAATTGCCCGGTGAGGACTCGAACCTCAACGCTCAGACCCAAATTCTGATGTGCTACCATTACACTACCGGGCAGTAGGTCCGTTCCTCCGCAGTGATGCGTAAAAACGCGATTTCCCCGGGATAGGTGTATTTAAAGACGGCTTCGGGGTTTATTCAACGCTGAATTCCTGATCCGCGTGCATTCCTGTGCCGTCCCGTCTCCTCTCCTGCTCATAGATATCCAATATCTTCTTCTGGAGATATTCCCTGAAGGATTGAGTAATGGGATGGGCTATATCTTTATGTTCCGACTGAGCCCCGCCGGCCGCGTCGGTTTCCGCCGGAGCGGAGGTAAAAGGCAGCTGCGCTCCGCACTGGTTGCAATATTTACTGCGAATTTCATTCTTGAAACCGCATTTCGGGCAGGCGAATTTAAGCTTACGCGACGGCATGGCGATGAAAACACCGTTATTTCCCTCTATAACCTTGATATTCCTGACAACGAACGCGTTATCAAAAGTTACCGTGGCATAAGCCTTGAGCTTCTTGTCGGGCGAGTCTTTCAGGAACACTCTTACTTCGGTGATCTCCATCGGCCTACCTCCTTATGCTGTTGCTTCCGGGGTAACGCAGTCCCTGCGGTCCAAACACGCCACCGGCGGTTCATTCCGCTAATCAGACGCGCCAAATTAGAAGCCTCACGATGTGAAGATACCACGGCGAACACGCAAGAACCGCTGCCCGACATGGCATTAGCTTCTATCCCAAGGCGCGCAAAAGATTCTTTTACGCGCCTGACTTCCGGATATAAATCAACAGCAACACTTTCCAGGCCGTTGAATAACTCGCCATTATAGCCGGGAAAAACATGCCGGCTATAACCTGAATTTATTATTTTAACATTATTTAAAGATTTTGTCAATACGTCTTTCTTGCGGAGAGAGCGCTTTCTATCCCACTCCCGGTAAGTCAAAGGAGTAGGCGCGCTTATGGAAGGAAAGACCAGAACGTGATAAAAAAACAGTTTGTCCAGCCTGTGCAAGGGTTTGATTTTTTCTCCTCTGCCTGTCCCAAGCCCGAAAGGACATTCGTGAAGAAAAAAGGCCGTGTCCGAACCGATGGAGGACGCTATCCCGTATAACTTGCTGAATGGTAACTTCAAACCGGCCATACGGTTCAACCCCAGTATCACCGCCGCCGCGTTTCCCGAACCGCCGCCCAAACCCGCGCCGGGTGGAATGTTCTTGCGTATGCTGATATCCGCCCCGGCCTTATCCCTAACGCCGCAAAGTTTAAATAACTCATCGGCGGCCCGATAGGCCAGGTTGCCTTCATCCTGCGGGACCCCCGGATAACCGCAGGAGACCTTGATAACGCCGTCATCTCGAAGCCGGACGCTAATCTCGTCGCACAAATCTATACGCTCGAAAAGAGTGCGGATATCGTGATACCCATCCCTGCGCCTGCGCAGGATCTCCAGATAAAGATTTATCTTGGCGTATGAGGGGAAAACCGCCCGGGTCCCCGAGGGTATCTTCCGTAAAAACATGGGTTTGCGCCTCAACCGCGGATGCTTTCCAAAGCCGCTCTTTCCACGTCTTCTGCGGTAAGTTTATAGCTTTTGATCAGCTCATCCGGATCGCCGGACTGCCCGAACCTTTCCTTTATAGCGACAGTAGCCACCCTGCCGCAATAACCTTCTTCCTGCAAGGTTTCCGCGACCGCCGAGCATAACCCGCCGACTATAGAATGTTCTTCACAGACCACTACGCCGCGAACCGTCCCCGCCGCCTCTTTCACCGCTTCCGCGTCGAAAGGCCTCAAGGTATGCATATTGATCACGCGCGCCCGCACGCCTTTGCCGGCCAGCTTTTCCGCGGCCTTCAAGGCGTTACCTACCATCATACCACAGGCGATAATGGCGACATCTCCGCCTTCCCGGAGCACCTGCGCCTTGCCCAGGCGAAAATCCTCCGTTCCCTCTATCGTCGGGACCTTCGCGCGGCCCAGGCGTATGTAAAAAGGCCCCGGGGTCTCCGCTGCCGCCAGCACCGCCGCTTTAGTCTGCGGGCCGTCGCAGGGAACGACCACGTTTATTCCAGGTATCACGCGCACCAAAGCCAGATCTTCCAGCGCCTGATGGCTCGCCCCGTCAGGCCCGACCGTCAATCCGGCGTGAGTGGCAACTATCTTAACATTCAAATGATTGTAGCATATCCCGTTGCGCACCTGGTCCCAGGCGCGGCCGGTGGCGAAGATGGCGAAAGTGGAAGCGAATACCGTTTTGCCGGACACCGCCAGCCCGGCGGCGACGCCCATCAGGTTTTGCTCCGCCACCCCCATATTGAAGAACCTCTTCGGGAACGCCTTGGCGAACAGACCGGTCCTGGTGGAGCTGGAAAGATCCGCGTCCAGCACCACTATGTCCGGATTCTTGCCGCCCAGTTCCACGAGAGTCTTGCCGTAAACATCCCTTTGATAGAATAATTCAGCCATAGAATTTTTCTCCGCGACGGCTACGCCAATTCCTTCAACGCCTGTTCCGTCTCTTCTTTAGTGGGCGCGCGCCCGTGGAACTCCACGTTATTTTCCATGAAAGAAACGCCTTTACCTTTTATGGTATGGGCGATAATCACGCTCGGCCTTCCTTTTACTCCGGCGGCTTCTTTATAGGCGCCGAGAATCGCCGCCATGTCGTGCCCGTCTATTTCGATCGCGTGCCAGCCGAAAGCCTCCCATTTGGCCTTTATCGGCTCAAGGCCCATTATATCCGATGTCCTGCCGTCTACCTGCAGCCCGTTATGATCGACTATGCCGCAAAGATTATCGCATTTGTAATGAGCGGCGGACATCGCGGCTTCCCAGATATTGCCTTCCTGTGTCTCGCCGTCTCCCATCAACACGTAAATCCTGCTTTGTCTGCCGTCCAGCCGCGCCGCCAGCGACATGCCCACACCCACGGAAAGCCCCTGCCCGAGAGACCCGGAGGACATTTCTACTCCCGGAGCGCGCCTGTCCGGATGACCCTGCAGTATGGAACCGAATTTACGCAAAGTGGATAGCTCGCACTGCGGCATGTAACCGTCCGCCGCCAACACCGAGAACCAGAGCGGACAGCAATGCCCTTTTGACATATGGAACCTGTCTCTGTCGGGCCACGCGGGATCGGACGGGTTATGCCTCAGCACGGAAAAATAAAGAGCGGTAACCAGATCCGCGGAAGAAAGACTTCCCCCGGGATGCCCGGAGCCGGCGGCAGATACCATCTGGATTATGCTTCTTCTGATCTGCCTTGCCTTTTCTTGAAGTTGCCGTATATCTAAAGTTTCATTTCCCATTTTTGACCGGTTCTCCGTTCTTCTCCGCCTGCCCGGACAGTTTTTCCAGTTTCGCTCTCACTTCTTCCTGTTCGGGGTCGAGCCGCAGAGACTCCCGCCATTCCTGCGCGGCTTTATCTTTATCTCCAGTCTTAAGATAGAAATCACCAAGGTGGTCAAGTATCACCGGGTCGTTCAACAGTGCAGCGGCTTTTCTTAATTCCCTGCCCGCCTCCTTTATCATTCCCTTCTTGAAATAAAGCCAGCCCAGGCTGTCGACATAAGCGCCGTTGTCCGGAGCCAGGGAAACGGCCTTTTTTATCATCGCCTCCGCTTCCCTAAAGTGGCGGCCTTCCGAAAGGTACATATATCCGAGATAATTAAGGGCCTGGTGGCAATCCCCGTTTAAAGCTATGGTCTTGACCAGTTCGGCCTCGGCGCCTTTCTTGTCTCCCAGACGGTAACGTATATCCCCGAGATAAAAATGCGCCTCCCAGGAAGAAGGCGACAGATTTACTATCCTGCGGAACACCTGCCCGGCCTGCTCCAGCTTACCGCGGTAAAGATACAGCCGCCCCAGGCTGACGGATATCCTGGCGTCGTCAGGTTTGGTTTCCGCCGCCGCACGCAAGGCGCTTTCGTATTCCTGTATGGCTTTATCGGGCTCTTCCAGCAGATAATAGACCAGCGACAGCAAAGCGTGAGGTTCCGCCATCTCCGGGCGCAACTTTGCCGCCGACTGCAGTTCCACGACGGCGCCGGGATAATCCTCCTCGCCCATGTAACAAACGGCGAGTTTCATGCGGATGTAAACGTTTTGCGGGTCGGCCTTGAGAGCCTTTTTGAATTCCCGTATGGAATTTTTTTGCTCGCCGCGGCGGTTGTAAATCAATCCGGTTATATAATGGCTCAACGCAGAGGCTTTCGCGCTTTCCGCCGCCCGGCAGGCGCCGGCGCAGATGAGGACAAAGAACAACAATGCGGGTATTGAACCCCGGGAGATAAAACTCTTTATGCTGAAAGGTTTCGGAAGGGCCATTTTTATCCCGGAACTCGCGCGTGACGGCGTAATTCCGGGGACACAATACTTAATTGTGTGTGGTTTTGGAAATAATTAAGTATTGTGTCCCCGGATTACGCTAATTCCAGTCTCTCTTCTTCACGTGACGCAGACGGCGGCGCATTTTCTTGCGCTTATGCGTCCGTATCTTGATTCTCTTTCTTTTTTTGCCGCAAGGCATTTGACTCCTCCGCTTAATATATTACTTTATTCAAAGGATATTCGATTATCCCTTCAGCGCCGGCTTTTTTTAAACCGGGTATCAACATGCGCACAACCTTCTCGTCGATAATAGTCTCCACGGCGCACCACTCTTCCTGCGCCAGACCGGAGATGGTCGGCCTCTTGAGAGCCGGGAGGAGAGAGATGACTTTATTCAAGTCCTTCCTGCGGACGTTCATCTTCAAGCCTACCTTCTCCTCCGCGTTTATCGCGCCCTTCAAAAGCATCGCTATCTGTTGCATTTTATCGTTCTTCCAGGAGTCCTTGAAGGCTTTCCTATTAGCTATGAACTGGGTGGTGGACTCGCAGATAGTAGCGATTATCTTTAGCTTATTGGCCTTAAGGCTTCTGCCGGTCTCGGTCAAATCCACGATCGCGTCCACCAGCCCGGAATTCACCTTCACCTCGGTGGCGCCCCAGCTGAATTCAACCTCGGCGTTAACTTTCTGCTCCTTGAGATATTTTCTGGTGGCGTTGGCCAGCTCGGTGGCGATACGTTTATTGTTCAACTGCTTTACAGAATCGATCCCCGAGCATTCCGGTACCGCCAGCACCCAACGCACCTTGCTCATACTCTGTTTGGCGTAAGCCAGGTCGGTGATCCTGACGACGTCGGACCCGTTCTCGATTATCCAATCCTCGCCGGTTATGCCGCAGTCAAGCACGCCTTCCTGGACGTAACGAGACATCTCCTGGGCCCTAAGCAGTATCGCTTCTATCTCCGGATCGCCTGTAGAGGGAAAATAAGAACGCTCCGAAGGCAGGGTGACATTAAAGCCGGCTTTTCGGAACATTTTGAAAGTCGCTTCCTGAAGGCTACCTTTTGGCAAGCCGAGCTTTAAAACCTTATTCTGTTTTTTATTCACAACCATACTACCTCCGATAAATGCGGTCATTCTTTCCGGACTCCCCTGAAGCCCCCAGGCAAACGCCGGGCAGCCGGAAAGAACAGAAAGAAACACCTTTACTGTAGAAAGAATTAAGCTCCCCGGGTTTCAAACCGTGGTAATGCTTAGACAAACCACGAATAAGTTTATCCTCATACCGGCCACAACAATAACCACGGGGAAAACGCAAAAAATACCCCTTTATGCTCCTTTTTTAGAAGCACTTCCGGAATAGTTTCTTAATTATACAGATGGAAAAGCCTTTTGTAAAGCAACTAATTGATTAAAACTGGGAATGATACCATAGATCCTT
>DIEK01000042.1:0-20643 GCA_002418595.1 Candidatus Omnitrophica bacterium UBA5776
GTCCGCGGCATAGAGACCGCGGGAGGCCGCGCGCGCGGGGTCGCGCTGCAAGGATCCGGCAGGCTCGCCGCCGGGAAAGTGATACTGGCCAGCGGCGGGGTTTCTTACGCCTTCACCGGCTCAAGCGGCGACGGCCACGAAATGGCGCGCGCTTTTGGACACGATGTCACTCCTTTGCTGCCGGCGCTCGCCCCCTTACGCACGGCGCGGCAATATCCGTCCCTGGACGGGCTGCTGCTGAAGAACGTGAAGGCCGTGTTTTCTTTTGCCGTCAAGGGCAGGAAAAAACGCCTCGAGTCGCCTGTGGGGGAGATTGTCTTTCATTCCCGCGGCATAGGTGGAGCATTGATCTTGTCTATAAGCGGCAGGATCTCCCGTTTACTCGCCGAAGGGGAGAAAGTCGATCTGGAGATAGACCTTAAACCCGGCCTGGAGCGCGCCGTGCTGGAAGCGAGGTTGTTGCGTGAATTCGGGTCCGCTCCCGGGTCAAGAATAGAAAAAATACTTTGCGCGCTTATGCCGACAAGACTGGCCGCGGTATTCTGCCGTGAGTGCGGGGTGGAATGCCGCAAACAGGCCGGACAGATCACTTCCGCGGAGCGCGGCAGGCTCGTAGAGCATATGAAGAGTTTCGCTTTTAACATAAAAGGCGCTTCTCTGCAGGAGGCGATGGTTACTTGCGGAGGTGTATCCTTGAAGCAGATCGATCCTCGCAGCATGGAATCCAGGCTGGTCAAGGGTCTTTATTTCGCCGGAGAGATAATCGATCTGGACGCCGACACCGGAGGTTTTAATCTTCAGGCGGCCTTTTCCACCGGCTACCTGGCCGGAGAGAGCGCCGCTTCCGCCGGCGAGGGGGATGTTCGATGAAGAAAAGCGGAAAAACCGTGTTATACCTGGCCTCCGCGTCCAAAGCGCGCGTTAGAATACTCTCGGACCTGGGTTTGATTTTCAAGTCCCTTCCTGTGGCCATCCCGGAACACGGGGTCAACGGCGGCAAGGTAAAGTCGTTTCCGGCGCTGGTAAAACGCAACGCGCGCCTGAAGGCGCTCGCAGCGGCCGAAAAGATCCCGGAGGGCGTGGTGATCGCGGCGGATACCGTCTCCGGTTATAACGGCGTGATCTATGGGAAACCGCGCTGCCGCGCGGAAGCGGTCTCGATGCTGAAGAAGCTCTCCGGTTCGGCGCAGCGCGTTTACACCGGGATAGCCGTCGCGCGCAAGGACCTCCGGGGCAGGCTGAATATAAAGACCGCCTCGGAGAGGACGACTGTGTATATGGACAGGCTTTCCGCCGAGGAGATACGGTCTTACGTCTCCGCCGGCTCGGCCCTGGGGAAAGCGGGAAGTTTCGATATCCAGGGCAGGGGGCCTTTTTTTATCAGGAAGATAGACGGGTGCTTTTACAACGTGGTCGGACTGCCGGCGCGTCTTTTATACCGCATGCTCAAGGAAATGAAAATAAGCCTGCTGGTTCTTCTGCCCTTTATTTTGCTTTGCGCCGGATGCGCCACCGAATACAACGCCTCCACCGGCAGGATGGAGTCTTATTACTACAGCACCGAGAGGGAAGTGCGCGCCGGGGAAGCGGTCGCCAGGGCGGTCGAGAGGGAGTATAAACTTGCCGAGGATCCTTTATTGCAGGAAAAGGCCGGGCGCATAGGCTCGCGTATCGCTTCGGTATGCGGGCGCAAAGAGATAAAATACACCTTCAAGGTCCTGGACGACGAAGAGATAAACGCCGTTTCTCTGCCGGGGGGATTCGTTTACGTGAATAAAGGCGTGTTGGAAAAGGCTTCTGGTGACGACGAGGTGGCGGGAGTCCTGGCGCACGAGGTGGGGCACATCGTTTGCCGGCACAGCATAAAGAAGATGCAGGGTATGACCGGCTATACGCTCCTGCGCATACTGCTGGCGCAGGCGCCTGACCCCGGAAAAGTGGGGACAGCCGCCGACGCCGCCTTCACCGAACTTATGCTGGGGTATTCCCGGGAGGACGAACTGCAGGCGGACGCGCTCGCGGCCCGCTATATGAAAGAGGCCGGATATGATCCCCGGGCGATGATTTCTTTCCTGGAGCGGCTCTGGCAGGATGGGAAACGCCGGCCGCCCAGGCGGATGTCTTATTACAAGACGCACCCTTACATCCCGGACAGGATCAGGGTGGTAAAGCGGGAACTCGGCGAGAAAATGGATTTCACCGATTACATCAATATAGAACAGCTTCCGGCGGGACAGGATGCTACTCATTAAACATATCATATTCCAGGGGGTGTTATTTATGACGGCGCTTGGTTCTGCTTTAGCGCAGGATAATCCTTTCGGCGTGCTGGAATTCCTGCATTGGGATCATTCCTGGAACGCCAATAAATATCACACGCGGGCGGAACTGGACAAGGCCGCCGACGCCGTTCTGCACTGCGGGGCGGGCATCGTGCGGGTGGATTTTCTCTGGCAGGACATAGAGCCGTCGCCGGGCCAATATGATTTTGCCAAGTATGACAGGATAGTGGATGCGCTCTCCTCCAGGGGTATCGAGATATTGGGTATATTGGACTATAGTTCCGATTGGGCCTCGGCGTGCGGGAAATGGAACTGTCCGCCGCGTGATTTCGCCCTTTTCGCCGCTTATGCCGCGCGGGTCGCCGGCCGTTACAAAGGGAGAGTTAAATACTGGGAGATATGGAACGAACCGGACTCGGCGGTTTACTGGCAGCCGCAGGACAGGATGAAGGAGTATTGCCGTCTGCTGGAGCTCTCTTACAAAGCGCTAAAAGAGGCCGACCCCGGCTGTAAGGTCTTGAACGGCGGACTGGCCAAAGGCCTTTCCAGCGTGAACGTTCTCTATGACAACGGGGCCGCGCCGTATTTCGACATACTCAATGTGCATATCTTCGAATCCCCTTTGAGCGAAGGCGCCTTGAGCAGGATCAGGGCGTTCCCGCGCCTGGTGCGCAAAGTGATGGCGCGCAACGGAGACCAAGACAAGAAAATATGGAGAACCGAGACCGGCTGTCCGGGCGCCGCCGACCGGTCCGTCAAAGGCTGGTGGCTGGGAAGAAACCCCGATGAAAAAGAACAGGCGGAGTGGCTGGTTTCCGTTTACGCCGAGCTGACAACAGCCGAAGGGGTGGAGAAAGTCTTCTGGGCATTTTTGCGCGACTGCAACCGTCATTGGAAGAACGGAACGGATTATCTGGGACTGCTGCGCTGGGACTTCAGCGAGAAGCCGGCTTTCGGCGCCTACTCGCGCGCCAGCAGGGAATGGAAAGAAAACAACGGGAGGTAACCTTATGTTCGCATTCGCAAACTTTCTCGGCGCGGCGGCCCATGTCGTGGACATACTTTTGACCGTTTATTACTGGCTCATATTGATCAGGGCAGTGATCAGCTGGGTCAGCCCGGACCCCTTCAATCCGCTGGTGCAATTCCTCGTCAAAAGCACCGAGCCTGTCCTCGAACCGATCCGCAGGATCCTGCCCGCCGGCCTGCGTTTCGGCATAGACATCTCTCCGCTTATCGCGTTCCTGCTGATCGTTTTTTTGCGTTCCTTCCTGGTCAGGACCCTGGTTGACTGGAGCCTGAGACTGGGATAGACAAACAGTAAAGCACGAGGCGAGAGGGGAGAGGACCGCAGAAATGTGTTTCAAACGGGTCGGGTGTGTAACTATGTTATTATTGGCGGATTCTTTTTCTCTTGCTGTCCCCGTTTTTGCCGGGCACGAGGAGGGAACCGACATAATAGTGGTGCGCAGGAGCGGCGGCGCTATCTACAGCCTGGACAGGGGATCCATATCGTCTTACGCGCCGCTTCAGTCCGCCCTGGGTCCGGCCGGTTTACTGCCTCTGGAGGGTGAGTTCAAGGGTTCCGGCGGCGACGGCCAGGCGGACCTTTCTCTGCGCGGAGGCGGATTCGAATCCCTGTTGGTAACCGTGGACGGCGCGCGCGTCAACGATCCCCAGACCGGGCATTATACCTGTTACATCCCGCTTACCGCCGCCGATATCGAGCGCGTCGATCTGCGCGGCCCGGCCGGAGAAAACGCAGGCGGCGCGGTCTCCGGAGGGCTGGATTTCACGCGCCGCCTGCCGCTGGAAAATGAGAACGTCATTTCAGGCTCTTTCGGCAGTCATTCCTTGTCTTGCGGGTTATTGAGTTTCACGCGCGGCAACGGCGAGTCCGGGGCGCGGGCATCCGTCTTGAGAAGGCGTTCCTCCGGATTCCGCGAGGACACCGCTTTTGAGAACAGCATCGTCACCTTCTCCGGGCTTTTACGCGCGGATAACACCGCGCTGAAGGCGGACTGGGGATATCAGGATAAATATTTCGGGGCTTATGATTTCTACACCCCGGGCAAAGGATACCTTTCCGACGAGCGCACGCGCACGCACCTGGCGGAGGTTTCTTTCTCCGTAGAGAAAGACGGGATGGCTTTGAGCCCGTCTTTTTTCTGGCGCCGGCATTACGATACCTTCCAGCTCGACCGGAGCAAACTGCGCAGTTCGTATCTCAATCATCACCGCACCGACGTGCTGCGTCCGGCTGTGGACTTCAGCCTGGAGGGGGCCGACGGCGAAAAAGTTCGTTCGGGGGCGGAATATGCTTCCGAGCGCATAGTTTCCCGCACCCTCGGTAACCACAACAGGGATATCCCGGCGGTGTGGGTATCGCTGCGGTCGGCGCAGTCCGGCAGGCTCGCGGCATCGGCCAAAGCCAGGCTTGATTCTCCCGACAGGGGAGATGATATCGTTTCCGCGGGGATGGATCTTTCTTGCGCCTTGTCCGGGCCGTATTCCTTGAAAGGGGCCGTTTCCGCGGACGGTCGGCTGCCGAGTTTCACGGAATTGTATTATCTTGACCCCACCACTTCCGGCAGCGAAAGTCTGAAATCGCCGCGCTCTCTTACCTGTGAAGCGGCTTTACAAAGGTCGGTTTCGGGCTTGAGCTGGCAGGGAGGGGTTTTTTACCGCCGGGAAAAAGACGTCATAGACTGGATAAAATGGGACTCCGGTCAGTCGGTCTGGCGTGCTGAGAATCTCTCCCGGCTTGATACCGCCGGCCTGGAGGGGAGATTCCGGACCGAGATTTCGAAGATATGTTCTTTCTCCTGGAATTACGCTTATACCTTGCGCGTTGACCGGGAAGCGGGCGTTATTTACAAGTACGGGCCGGGTTATACCAGGCATCTTTCCAATGCCGTTGTCGATCTCTTTTTGCCTTTCGGCACGCAGACTTTTGCCGTAAAATATACCAAGAAGCCGTCCAGGGACCCCTGGGTCATATTCGATATGATACTGCGCCGGCGGCTCAATGCCCGGACTTCGTTGTTCTGCTCTGTCTCGAATCTCTTCAACAGCGAGTATCAGGATATAGAGGGAGTGCCGCGTCCCGGCCGCTGGATAGAAGCGGGATGCGAAGTGAGTTGGTAAAGATGGAGAAGAAAACTTATGCGTAAAATCATCTTGAATGCCGGCGCCTTGCTCGATAAAGTGCGGAAAGAAGCGCCGGTGGTGCATCACCTGACAAATTGGGTTACCGTTTACGACTGCGCGCAGGCCGTAAAATCTTTCGGCGCCTCCCCGGTAATGGCGCACGCCGTGGAAGAGGCGGCGGAGATGTCCGGTATAGCTTCGGCGCTGGTGCTGAACATCGGCACCCTAACCGCCGATGTCCTGGAGGCGATGAAAAAGGCCTGCGGCGCCGCCAATAAAAAGGGCATCCCGGTGGTGCTCGACTGCTGCGGGGCGGGGGCCACACGTTTCAGGGATGAAAGTTGTCTCGCGCTGGTCAAGGATTTCAGGATAGCCATCATCAAAGGTAATGCCTCCGAGATCTGCCGTATGAGCGGCGGTGCTTCCGTTACCAAAGGCGTTGACTCCACTTTATCCGCTTCAGCCGTTGATATGAGCGTTACGGCCGGCAAACTCGCGAAAGATAAAGATTGCGTGGTGGCCGCCACAGGCGTGGAGGACATAGTAACCGACGGGCGGAAAGTTTACGCGGTCAGGAACGGGCATCCTTTAATGTCCGGCGTGGTCGGCACCGGATGCATGGCGGCGTCGGTGATAGGCACTTTCGCGGCCGTGGAGAAGGATTTCGTTGCCGCGGCGGCCTGCGGGCTTGTCTGCTTTGAGATCGCCGCGGAGCTGGCGGCGCGAAGATGCAAAGGGCCGGGGAGTTTTAAGGCGGCGCTCTTTGACCGCGTTCATTCACTGAAAAAGGATACCGTGCTTAAAATGCAGCGGGTTTACACTTCTGATTGATCCGGTTTGGCTATCATAAGGAGGATTGACAATGGAAAATCTTGAGATGTTGAAAGCGAGAAGAAGCGTCCGGTCGTATCAGGACAAAGCGTTGAATAAAGACGATATAGAGAAGATAGTGGATTGCGCAAGGTTCGCCGCCACGGCCCGCAATGTCCAGCCCTGGGAGTTCGTGGCGGTTACCGAAAGCAAGACGCTTGAAAGCCTCGCCGCCCTCGCCGAGAACGGCAGGTTCCTTGCGCAGGCCAAGGCCTGTATCGTTGTGTTCTGCGTTGATACGAAGTATTACCTGGAAGACGGCTGCGCCGCCACGCAGAATTTACTGCTCGCCGCCTCCATGCTCGGCATCGGCTCCTGCTGGGTCGCCGGGGACAAGAAACCCTACGCTCCGCAGGTCTCGGAACTGCTGGGAGTCCCGCGGCAATACAAGCTGGTCAGCCTGGTCGCTTTGGGGCATCCGCGCAAAGAGGATCAAGCCGGGAACCCGCGAAAAAGGCCGTTGAAGGAAGTTTTGCACTGGGAGAAGTTCTGAGAACGGGAAGAGTATCTTATCGGTAAAGAGGCTTTAGAACAGTGCGGAAGGAGGGAGTTGAACCCTCACACCTCTCGGCACAGGCTTCTGAGACCTGCGTGTCTGCCATTCCACCACTTCCGCATTACTTATCAGAGATTTATGTAACAAGGTAGTAGTATATTCCAGCCCTTTTGATTTGTCAATAATCATTGTCCAATCCGTCTTTTGTTGTTATAATATTTTTCCCTCGGAAACCGCGATATATGCTTTTTCGCAGCCGGAGCTTTAAGATATGCTGTTAGAATCATTTAAGATCACAAGCCTGGCCATGGCCCAGATATTTCTGCTGGGAGGCATCGGCTATTTTCTCGTGCGCAGGAACCTGTTGGGCGATTCCTGCCTTTTGACGTTAGGCCGCCTAAGCATGGATGTGACGCTGCCCATGATGATATTCGTGCAGATCAGCAGGGAATTCAAGTTCAGCCTTTATCCGGACTGGTGGATATTCCCGCTGATGAGCCTGGCGGTTACCTTTGCCGGCGCTCTGGCGGCGTTGATCTTTTTGCCCTTGATCGGTAAAGGCAGGCGAATGACGGAGTTCGTCAGCCTGGCCGCTTTCCAGAATTCCGGGTATCTGCCCCTGGCTTTGATAGCGGCTATGCTGCCGCGCGAACATGCCGGGCCGATGTTCATTTACACGTTTCTTTTCCTGATGGGTTTCAACCTGTTGATCTGGTCTTTCGGGGTATATATGCTTTCGCACGCCCAGGAAAGGAAATTTTCCCCCGCGAGCCTTTTCAGCGCTCCGGTGGTCGCCACGCTGGCCGGGCTGTTGGCCGCGGGTTTCGGCCTCAACCGGTTCCTGCCGGATTTCCTGATGAATCCGTTGAAGATGACCGGGGACTGTACCTTGCCGCTGGCGTTGTTCGTGGTGGGCGGCGGCCTGGCGCGTATAAACCCGGGGGACAGCGCCGGTTCCAGGCAGGTCTTTTTACTTTGTGTGTTAAAATTGCTTTTGCTGCCGCTGGCAGGGCTGGCGCTGGTGGGGTTATTAAAAATGCCGTATCTGACCGGGCTGCTGCTGGTGATGCAGCTGGCTATGCCTCCGGCGACCTCGCTTTCCGTGATCGTGATGACCGGTAACAACCGTGACCTGCTTATCAGCCGCGGCATATTCTTCGGGCATCTGGCCAGCCTGTTGACCATACCGTTAATATTAAGCATGTATTTCACTTTCTTCCCGGCAAAATGAGTGAAAATATCGCGAAGAATCATAAGGCCTATCGGGACTACGAGATACTCGAGAAACTGGAAGCGGGGATAGAGTTAAAGGGAAGCGAGGTCAAGTCCCTGCGTATGGGCCGGATCAATCTTAACGACAGTTTCGCCCGCATCGACGGCGGGCAGCTGATATTGTATAATCTGCATATAAGCCCTTATGCCGAGGCGAGTTATTTGAACGTCGATTCCGTCAGACAGAGGCGGCTCCTGGTGCATAAGCGCCAACTGCTTGCCTGGGCGGACAAGACCGCCAGGCGCGGGCTTACCATCGTCCCGACCAGGGTCTATTTCAACGCGCGCGGTTTCGCCAAACTTGAACTGGCGCTCTGTAAAGGCAAGAAATTGCACGACCGCAGGGACGATATCAAGAAGCGCGAAACCGATAGGGAATTGAAGCGCGTTCTAAAGAGCAGGCGGCGTTGAGGCCGGCGATTCCCTGCGCAGGATATGCGCTTTGCGCCGCTTGAACAACGGTTTGGTCCGGGAAATACAGGGTCAAGGCATTGTCGGAGGATTGCTTCGCGGCGCTCCGATGTGATATACTATATAAAAGGGGGTGAAAGGGTTCGACTTAGGGCAGTCGGGTAAAAACAGCATGCCGCGGAAGCAGGGTTGGCCGCGTAAAACAAACCTTGCAAACTACAAACGCTAACAACAGAATCAATGCGTTTAACACCATTCCGGTAGTTCCTTTCGTGGGAACGGGAATGGCCCCAGTCTTAGCTAATTAATTAGCTAAGCCTCTCTGCGGGTTTCGCCTACGGCCTGTAAGAGAGCCTTAGTAGGCTGGCCCGGTTTTTTGCTCCCGAAAACCGGGCGAGATCAGGGAGCTACGGTCCTTCCGGTCGTGTTTATCCGGACGGCTGGACTGAAGTTTAAAAGATAAACTAAGCATGTAGCGGTTTCTACCGGATTACTTAAGGACGCGGGTTCGATTCCCGCCACCTCCACCAGTTTGTTCAAGGCGCTGTTTGGATGACCGGGCGAAAGACGATTCCCGCCCGGGCAAACAAGCGGCGCCTTTTCTTTCGGGCGCCGAAGAGTTTCGAAATGCTCTCTGCCGGGGCTCGCCGCCGCGTAAGCGTATTTTTGTTGACAAATGATACTAATATGATATCATTACATTGTCTTTAAGAAGGAGAAGAAGGTGAAACTTATTACGCGTGATACCGATTATGCGGTGCGGATCCTCTGCTATCTATCCGGAAAAAAAGAGAGGACGGTCGTTGTTGAGATGGTGCGGGAACTCAAGATTCCGGCGGCTTTCCTGCGGCGCATAGCTCAGCGTTTGTCCAAGGCCGGGATATTGACTTCCGCAAAGGGCTTTAACGGAGGTTTTATCCTCTCGGCTAAACCCCGGGATATAAGGCTGCTTGATGTGGCGGAGATCTTCCAGGGCAGTTTCAGTTTGAATGACTGTTTGTTCAAGAGAAGGATATGCCCGGACAGGAAGACATGTTTTTTACGCCGGCAGATACTCGATATCGAGAAATACGTTTTGGAGAAATTCACGTCCTTGACCGTTGGGGATATTCTGGCAGGAGGCAGTATCGATGGCCAAAAGAAAAATAATCAGGATAGACGAGAATAAATGTAATGGCTGTGGAGAGTGTCTGCCGAATTGTCCTGAAGGCGCGATTCAGGTGATCGCCGGCAAGGCCCGTTTGGTGTCGGATTTGTTCTGCGACGGCCTGGGGGCGTGCCTGGGCCATTGCCCTCAAGCGGCTATCAGTATCGAGACGCGGGAGACGCAAGCCTATGATGAAGAGAAGGTAATGGAGAATATTGCCGGGCAGGGAGCGGAAGTGATCGCGGCTCATTTGAAGCATTTGCGCGAACATGGCGAGCGTGAATATATGCGCCGGGCGCTCGCGTTTCTGCGCGCTAAAGGGATAGCGCTTCCCGAAGCAGTTAACGGCCATGACCACGGCTCGCGTGGCTGTCCCGAAGCAAAGGTCATGGACTTCCGCCGGGAGCGGGGGGAAACGCTGCGGCAGACAGCGGCGCGTCAAGGTTCGCAGTTGCGGCAATGGCCTGTGCAGATGGCTTTGGCGCCTGCCGAGGCCCCGTATTTTGACGGCGCCGACCTTTTGATTGCCGCAGACTGCGTGGGATTCGCCTGCGCGGATTTCCACCGGGACCTGCTTAAGGGCAGGATACTGTTGGTCGCGTGTCCCAAACTGGACGATCTGCAGGCGCATAAAGATAAGATCAACAGGATCATCCGGCAGAACAGCCTGAAATCGGTCACGTATGCGCGCATGGAAGTGCCGTGCTGCGCCGGTTTAAAAGATATTATTCGGCAGGCGTTGGCAGATTGCGGTAAAACGGATATTCCGTTCAACGAGGTGGTCATCGGTATCAAGGGTGAAAGGTTGTGATGTTCGATAGATGTCCGGGCCAGGATAAACGCAATCTGAAGATAGAGAAGATCAAGTGCGCCTCGTGCGGCTATGAGGCGGAGATGTTTTCCGATGAACTGAAGGTCCATTGTCCTAAGTGTAAGAATGATATCTTTCGCCGGCGGCTGCCTTCGTGCGTGGACTGGTGCAAGTATGCGCGGGAATGCCTGGGGCCGGAGAAATGGAAACAACTAAAAGGAGGGGGATAATGTTTTGTTATCAATGTCAGGAAACTGTTAAGAACACCGCTTGCACTATCAAGGGCGTGTGCGGCAAGAATGAGGGGACCGCGAATTTGCAGGATCTGTTGATCAATCTCCTGCAGGACGCTTCGGTTTATGCCGAAAGCGCGCGAACAGGATTTGACCGCCAACAGGGAGAATTCGTCTATCGCGCTTTGTTCGCCACGATCACCAACGCTAATTTCGACGACGATGCGATCGTCGAGCTGATCAGACAGGCCTCCGAGCGGCTGCCGGGGTGCGCCGGCTGGAAAGAGCCGGAAAAAGAAGCGCTGTGTGAGAAAGCCAAAGACGTCGGCATCCTGAGTTACAGCAGTAATGAGGATATCCGGTCGCTTAAAGCGCTTCTTTTATACGGTATTAAAGGCGTTGCCGCGTATGCCGAGCACGCCGCTGTGCTGGGTTTTTATGACGCGAACATTACAGTTTTTCTGGCGCGGGCCCTGTCTTCGCTCAAGAAAGATATCTCCGCGGAAGCGCTCACCGCTCTTGCCCTGGAGGCGGGACAAACCGCGGTCAAGGCTATGGCTCTCCTGGATGAGGCCAATACCAAGACCTACGGCCATCCTGAAGCGACCAGAGTCAATATCGGGGTGCGCAAGAATCCGGGGATTCTTATTTCCGGACACGACCTCAAGGATATGGAGGAACTGCTTCAGCAGACCGAGGGCACAGGCGTGGACGTTTACACCCACGGCGAGATGCTTCCGGCGAATTATTACCCCGCGTTCAAGAAGTTTAAGCATTTCGTGGGGAATTACGGAAGTTCCTGGTGGCATCAGAATCAGGATTTCGAGACGTTCAACGGGCCGATCCTAATGACCACCAATTGCGTCATCCCGGTCAAGGATTCCTATAAAGACAGGATATTTACCACAGGCGTGACGGGCTATCCCGGAGTAAAACATATCCCTGCCCGCCGCGACGGCAAGGCGAAGGATTTTTCCGAGATCATCGCTTTGGCCGGGAAATGTCCCGCGCCTGAAGAGATCGAGACCGGCGCCATTGTGGGCGGTTTTGCCCATAACCAGGTGCTCGCGCTTGCCGATNNACCGATAAAGTCGTTGCCGCAGTCAAATCCGGCGCTATCAAGAGGTTTGTGGTCATGGCCGGCTGCGACGGCAGACAGGCTCCCCGCGCTTATTTCACGCAGTTGGCGGAAGCATTGCCTAAAGACACGGTTATCCTGACTGCCGGATGCGCGAAGTACCGTTATAACAAACTGGCTCTGGGCGAGATAGAAGGTATTCCCCGGGTGCTTGACGCCGGCCAGTGCAACGACTCTTATTCGCTGGCAGTGATAGCGCTCAAGCTCAAAGACGTCTTCGGATTGAAGGATGTCAATGATTTGCCTATTTCTTTTGATATCGCCTGGTATGAACAAAAGGCGGTAGCGGTACTCTTGGCGCTGTTGTATCTGGGATTTAAGGGCATACGCCTCGGGCCCACTCTGCCGGCATTCTTGTCGCCCAATGTCCTCAAAGTGCTGGTGGAGACGTTCGGCATCAAACCGACGGGAGAGGTTCAAGCCGATATCCAGGCCATGATGTCCGGCTCATAAAACAGACGGAGGTTTTTTATGCTTAATGTACTTCAAGGGATCCCGTATCAAGCTGAAGGTATGGGGAAGCGCAAACTTGTCGACGAGAAGCATTTGTTGGTTATGCAGATCGCCTTAAGAGCGGGGCAATCGGTCCCGCAGCATAACGCGAATTCAAACGTGCATCTTCTGGTTTTGAGCGGCGAGGTAACTGTAACCATAGATAACGACGGCCATATGCTCAAGCAGGGAGATCTTTTAGCGGTCGCGTTCAAGTCTTCCATGAGCATAAAGAATATCGGGGCGCAAGAGGCAACCTTTCTCGTCATCAAGACTCCGAATCCCTGCGAAATGCAAAAATGAGCGAAAGGGAGAGGAGCGCTTCGGCCGTCAAGCCGAAACAAAAATATACCAAAGATTATTCAGAAATGTTATAATACTGCGGATTCGCAGGAGATTGGATCCCGGCAGTTTCTAAGCAGGGTCCCTTTTGAGGTTTTTAAAGCAGTGTAAGGCGTTAAACCATAACCGCAAGCGAAAAAGAGACCCCGGCGCCTGTCCAAAGTAGTTCGATAGGTTCACTACCAAGGCTTGTCGAAGGAACAGCCCGGGAAGCTTCATTTATGCCTTTAGACAAGACAGGTAACTATTCTTCGGCCCGTTTCTTCAAGGCGGTCTTTTGCGCCGTCTGTTCGGTGTTATCGGCGGCCGCGATCTACGGTTGCGCCACGGTTTCCCCGGGAAGCAAACCGGTATGCCGTATTTCGGGAGTTGACTACGTATCGCTGGTCTCGGTTTGCGCCCCGGCCGGAGTCAAGACCGAATACGACGCTTTTTCCGGCAAGGCCCGTCTTTTTAACAATAAACATGAAATCGTCCTGCGTACCGGCGACGACGCCATGCTTTACGACGGCGAGCTGCGGCATCTTTCGCGCGTTTTGCAGGTGCACCGCGGTTCGCCTGTAGTCGCCTCTTCCTGCGTGGAGCAGCTGATGCTTCTTTTCGGTCCGTCCGGCCCGGCAATAACGGAGAAGAAGCCCGTTTTTCACGGCATAAAGAAGGTCGTCATAGACCCGGGGCACGGAGGATACGACCCGGGGGCGATAGGCCGCAACGGCCTTAAGGAAAAGACGGTAACCCTGGATGTCGCCAAACGCCTGACTTCCATACTGCGCGGTTCAGGAGTGGATGTGGTGATGACGCGTTCCACGGACGTCTTCATCTCGCTGGAACGCCGCGTGGAGATCGCCAACGCATCCGGCGCCGACCTTTTTATCAGCATCCATATAAACGCCAGCCGTCAGCGCAGCCTGAACGGCTTCGAGGTTTATTACGTTTCTCCGCAGGTAAACGATTATAAACGCGCCAGGGAAGCGGCCGGAGAGTATTCGCTGCGCCTGCCGGAAGAGGAGGAGAAGGATATCCCTTATGAAGCCAAGCGCATACTCTGGGATATGTTCTATTCTTACAGCCGGGCCGAGTCTTCCGCCCTGGCAGGGCATATCTGCGACAAGATCGCCTGTGAGATGAAGATGAAAATTCTCGGCGTCAAGAACGCCCGTTTCCACGTGCTCCGCGGTGCCAATATGCCGGCTGTGCTCATAGAAGCGGGGTTCGTCTCCAATCCCTCCGAAGAGGCGCAGTTACGGAATTCGCGCTACCGTCAGCGGCTGGCTGATTGTATCGCGCGCGGACTGGAGAGCTACACCGCCGAAACCATGGCCTGTTTGGAATGAACAAGGGGTTATTCTCCTGCGCAGATTAAGTTTAGCTAATCGGACCCTTGTGGGGAATTGGAATAAGTTAAGTATTGTGTCCCCGGAAAGCGGGCCGCGGCCCGCTGAATAAGCTGAAAGGAATGCGGCGTGAAGAGAGCCATTGGGGTTTTTGATTCCGGGGTCGGAGGTCTTACGGTGGTAAAAGAGCTTTCGCGGCAGATGCCGTCGGAAGATATCGTTTACTTCGGCGACATCGCGCGCGTGCCTTACGGCATAAAATCGCAGGAAACCGTCATCAGGTTCTCCATCGAGAACACCCTTTTTCTCCTCAAGCAGAATGTCAAGCTGATATGCGTTGCCTGTAATACCGTTTCCAGTCTCGCGCTGCCGGTGATCAGGCACCATTTCCGCGTTCCCATCGTCGGCGTGATCTCTCCCGGCGTCAGGGAAGCGGTTTACGCCACGCGCAGCAAGCGCATCGGGGTCATCGGCACCGCCGGCACCATCAAAAGCCGCGCCTACGAGAAGGAGATCAGGCATCTCGACCCGGCCGTGAAAGTTACCGCGCTGCCCTGTCCGCTTTTCGTGCCGTTCGTGGAAGAAGGCTGGCTGAACGGGGAAGTGGTGGAAAAGGTGGTGAGGCATTATATGCGGCCGTTGAAGAAGGCCGGGGTGGATACCGTGGTGCTGGGCTGCACCCATTACCCGTTGCTTAAACCCATGCTCAAGAAAGTGCTCGGACCGGAGGTTACGCTGATAGACTCGGCGAAACAGGTGGCCATGGAGGTAAAGAAGATACTCGCCGCCGACGGGGAATTAAACTGCGGGACGAAGGCGGGCAGGAACAGGTTTTACGTCAGCGACAATCCTCACTGGTTCAGCAGCCTGGCCAAACGATTTTTGGGGAAGAAGGTTGACGACGTCAGCAAGGCGGTAACTTTTTAATCCCCTCGCCCAGAAATCCCCGGCTTTCGAACCGGTTTTACCGTTACCTGAGAAGGATATGATTCCATGTATACCATAAAAGTGGAAGGACATTTCAGTTCCGCGCACAACCTGCGCGGATACAAAGGTAAATGCGAATCGCTGCACGGCCACAACTGGAAGGTCGAGGTTGCCGTTACCGCCGCGGGCCTGGACTCCTGCGGAATGGTGATGGATTTCAAGACGCTGAAACAGGAGCTTGAGGGACTGCTCGCCGAACTCGACCATAAATATTTGAACGAGGTGCCGTATTTCAAAGAGGTTAATCCAACCTCGGAGAACATCGCCGGATATATTTACGCTTCCTTGAAGAAAAGGGTCGCCGGTTTGAGTTCCGTGCGCGTCTGGGAATCTGAAAATTCCTCGGCTACGTATTATGAGTAAGAAACGCGCGGTAGTATTGCTTTCCGGTGGGATGGATTCTGCGGTGGCGTTTTACCTGGCGCTGAACCGCGGGTTCAACTGCCTCTGTTTGAGTTTCGACTACGGGCAGAGGCACGTCAAGGAGACCGCTGCCGCGGCGCGTCTGGCCAAATCGGCGGGGTGCCGCCGGCGGACCGTTAAATTGAGGCTATCGGACAAGGGTTCGGCGCTTATGCGCGGGAACGCGCCCCTGACGCGCGGCTTGCGCAAGAAGGGCGGTGTTATCCCGTCCACTTACGTGCCGGCGAGGAACATCGTTTTCTTAAGCTGCGCGCTTTCCATAGCAGAGGCGGAAGGGGCGGGGGATATTTTCATCGGGGCGCACGACCAGGATTACAGCGGTTACCCGGATTGCCGTCCGGAGTTTTTCGAGGCGTTTCAGGCCGCCGCCGACCTGGGAACAAAGGCGGGCAGCGAAGGCCGGCCGGTGCGTTTGAACGCGCCGCTTCTGGGTTTGAGCAAAAAAGAGATAGTAGCGCTCGGTTCCAGACTCGGCGTCCCGTTTCATCTGACCTGGTCGTGTTATAAAGGCGGAGATAAGCCGTGCGGCAGATGCGAAAGCTGCCTTTACCGGGCAAAAGGCTTCGCCGAGGCGGGGATAGAAGATCGGGCGTTGTTATAAAGTCCGGTTCCGGGTGCCGGGTTTTCGATTACAACAGGGATCTGGAGGCTGTATTTCAGCCTGGAGGTTTTAATGGGCGGGAAGATAGTTGAAGTTTTCGACAGCGTGCAGGGGGAAGGTATTTACCTCGGAGTGCGCCAGCTTTTCGTGCGTTTCTACGGATGCAACCTGCATTGCAGGTATTGCGATACCAAACCCGATTCTTATCTGGAATACGAGCCGGAAGAGCTTTTCCTGGAGCTGCAGCTTTATCCCAAGGGGTACCACTCGGTTTCTTTCACCGGAGGCGAGCCTTTGATACAGCACGATTTCCTGAAATCGGTAATGCGGCTCAACCGCATGGCCGGGATGGTTAATTACCTGGAAACCAACGGCACCCTGCCCGATGCTTACGAGAAGGTGCAGCATTTCGTGGATATAATTTCCATGGATATCAAACTGCCGAGTTCCACCGGCCAGCAGGATTTCTGGAAAGAGCACAAACGTTTCCTGGCGCTGGCGGACAACAAAGAGGTTTTTCTTAAAGCCGTGGTTTGCGAAGGGACTCTCGAGACGGATCTTTTGAAGATAATAGACCTTCTCAAGAGCGTCAACCGTTCGCACACACTTGTGCTGCAGGCGGACAGCAGCGCTGCCTCCGCGGGGAAGATCGGAGAAAAGATGGAAAAGTTCAAGGCGGTATGCGCCGCGAAAGATATAATCGCCTGCGTCATACCGCAGGTGCATAAAAGCGCGGGGGTAAGATGAAAAAGAACGTTTCGCCGACTTACGAAGGATTACAGGAAAAAGTCCGGCAGCTCAAGACTCCGGAGATAGAGGTCTGGGAGAATAAATACCCGGAGAAGATATACACGGTCCGGCTGGACATACCGGAGCTCACCTGTATCTGTCCCAAGACAGGGCTGCCTGATTTCGCGGTCATTACTATCGAGTATTCTCCCGCCCGGTTCTGCGTGGAATTGAAGTCGTTCAAGATGTATACCATCTTTTACCGCGATATCGGGATATTCCACGAACACCTGGTGAACCGGATCCTGGATGATTTTACTTCCGCCTGCAAACCGCGCTGGGCGAGAATATCAGCTCAATTCAACGCCCGCGGCGGCATAACCACCAGCGTTACCGCCGAATACGGGCGCAAGAACGGACGGTCCGGCAAATGAGGAAAATACCGGCGGCAAAGATAAGCGATACTACGGCCGAATTGTGCGCGCGGGCGAATATCATCTTAAGAAAAGATGTCCTGGTTTTACTGCGTTCCGCGCGCAAAAAGGAGAAAAACGGCCTCGCCGCAGCCGCGCTGGATGCCATACTGGAAAACGCCCGCGCCGCCGCAGCGGAAAGAACGCCGCTTTGCCAGGATACCGGACTGCCTTATGTTTTCCTGGAGATAGGGCAGGGCGTTCTCATAACAGGCTGTAGGCTGGATGCGGCCGTCAATAACGGCGTGAAACGCGGATACGCTTTCGCTTCCTGCCGGCAGTCGGTGGTGTCCCATCCATTATCGCGCTCCGGCAGTTCTTACGTTCCGGCCGTTATACATACGGATATAGTTCCGGGCAGCAAGGTGCGCGTCACGGTTTTTCCTAAGGGGTTCGGTTCGGAAAACAAGACCGGATTGAAGATGTTCAGGCCCACGGAAAGCGGCGATGAGATCGTCAACTATGTCGTTTCCTGCGCGGCCGAAGCCGGAGCGGACGCCTGTCCGCCGTACATAATCGGCTGCGGCATAGGCGGCGGGGCGGACACGGCTTGTTTACTGGCAAAGAAATCCCTGCTGCGAGACGTCCGCAAACGCAGTCCCGACAGGCTGTTGCGTAAAATGGAAAAAGAGATATTGCGTAAAGTCAACCGCCTCAACATAGGCCCGATGGGGCTGGGGGGCGGATGCACGGCGCTGGCGGTGAACATAGAAGCCTCTCCCACTCATATCGCCGGCCTGCCGGCGGCGGTGAATATAAGCTGCCACGCCTTGAGAAGCGCCTCGGCGGTGATCTGACGGGATACAATGATGCGAAAATTACTGACTCCGCTCACGAAAGACAAAATCGCAGGGCTCAAGGCCGGGGAACAGGTCTTGCTTAGCGGGATTATTTACACGGCGCGCGACCAGGCGCATAAGTTGATCGCCGCGGCATTGTCCAAAGGCGGGAAGCCCCCGGTAGAACTTTCCTCCTGCGTGATCTATTATTGCGGACCGTCCGGGACGCCGGAAGGTAAAGTGATCGGTTCCTGCGGCCCGACCACCAGCAGCAGGATGGACGCTTTTGCGCCTCTTCTGCTGGAGGCGGGTGTGAGCGCGATGATCGGTAAGGGCGGGCGTTCGGACAAAGTGGTCAGGGAAATAAAACGCCGCAAGGCGGTTTATTTTATCACTTACGCCGGCTGCGGCGCGCTGCTGGCAAGAACGGTGCGCAAGGCCGAAGTTATCGCTTATTCTCATCTGGGGCCGGAAGCGGTCTATCGGCTGGAGGTGGAAGATTTTCCTCTGATCGTCGCTATTGATTCTTCCGGGAGAAAGCTAAAGGGATTCTGAACGAACCGGTATAAAGGCCGGGCTGAACTACGCTAAGAAAGGATATTCGGAATATATGGCTACCAGGATAGACGGCAGGACAACCGGCTCTTTGCGCGGCATCACGATCACCAGGAATTGTAATAAATACGCGGAAGGCTCGTGTTTGATAGAATTGGGCAATACCAGGGTTATCTGCACCGCTTCCATCGAGGAGATGGTGCCGCTTTTCCTCAAAGGCAGCGGCAAAGGCTGGATCACCGCCGAATACGGTATGCTGCCGCGTTCCTGCGGCAAACGCATCCCGCGAAACAAGGATTCCGGCAGGACCTACGAAATACAGCGTCTGATAGGGAGGTCTCTGCGTTCCGTGGCGGATATGACTATGTTCGGCGAGCGCACCATCTGGCTGGACTGTGACGTCCTGCAGGGCGACGGCGGCACGAGGACCGCCTCTATCACCGGAAGTTTTATCGCTCTCGCCGACGCGATGAATACCTTGAAAGAAAAGGGAGTGATTTCGTCGGTACCGCTGAACGATTTCCTGGCCGCCACCAGCGTCGGCATTGTCGGCGGGGAACTGAAGCTCGACCTTTGTTATGAAGAGGATTCGCGCGCGGAAGTGGATATGAATATAGTGATGACCGGGGATGGCAGGTTCATCGAGATACAGGGCACTGCCGAGCAGAAGCCTTTCTCGAAAGAGACGATGGATAAAATGCTCGCCCTGGCCGGAAAGGGGATCGGCGAGCTCATCGCTATACAGCGTAATGCGCTGAAAGGGATATTGTGAAACAGGTCGAAGTGCTGGTTGCGACGAAGAACGCCGGGAAACTCTCCGAGATCAAAGAATTGCTGAAAGGCCTGCCGGTAAAGCTGACTTCACTGGCCGATTATCCGCGGGCCCCGCGTATAATCGAGAACGGGGACACTTTTGTCGATAACGCCGGAAAGAAGGCGTTTAAAATAGCGGCTTTTAGCGGTAAACTCACCGTGGGCGAGGATTCCGGCCTTTGTGTGGACGCGCTTGACGGCGCTCCCGGCGTGCGCTCGGCGCGTTTCTCCGGCCGCGGCAAGGACGACGAAGCCAACAACCGCAGGCTGCTTCGCCTGCTTAAAGATGTGAAACCTTCGGACCGCGGCGCGGGATACGTCTGCGCCGTGGCGATCGCTGACAAAAACGGGATACTGGCAATTGTGGAAGGGACTTGCCGCGGCAGGATAGCCTTGCGGCCCGCCGGCTCCAGCGGCTTCGGTTATGACCCGCTTTTTCTCATTCCGCGTTACGCCAAGACCTTCGCGCAGTTGGGAGAGAAGGTCAAGCATACCATGAGCCACCGTTACCGCGCCCTGAAAAAAGCCGCGCCGGTGCTGAAGAGATACATTAAGAAGCAGACTGAGGCCCGCAGATGATAGAGCGGAGATAAAAGAAGCGAAGGACGAAAGATAATTAATTCACGGGGCTATGAACGCTCAGCTTGGATAGAGCAAAGACCGACAAAGTATTAATGGCGGTTGCCTGTTTTAGCATGCGATGTGATAAATGTTAAAGGTTGATGAAAGATGATGCAGGATAATGTTTGTATACATTATTCAGAGTAAAAAAGACGGAAGTATTTACGTAGGTTCAACGCAGGATATTAAAGAAAGATTGTTGCATCATAATGCGGGATATAGTTTGGCAACAAAGAACAAAACGCCTTGGGAAGTTCTAAGGTTAGAAGAATATCCCGATACAGAGTTGGCTTTAAAGCGAGAGCATTTCCTGAAGACGGCAAGAGGACGACGAGTAGTGAAGAATTTGTGTTCTTTGTAAGAGAAATGACGGGGCGTGGCTCAGCTTGGCTAGAGCGCCTGCTTTGGGAGCAGGAGGTCACAGGTTCAAATCCTGTCGCCCCGATGCTTTTTAGAAGAAAAGACGGGGCGTGTTCCGCCACTGAAGCGTTGGCGGACTATAGACGCTCAGCTTGGATAGAGCAAAGACCGACAAAGTATTAATGGCGGTCGCCTGCTTTGGGAGCAGGAGGCGGGTTGAAAATAGCCCGCCACTGAAGCGTCGGCGGGCGGCCGATAAGAACCTCGGCCGTTCAAATCCTGTCGCCCCGATGCTTTTCAGAAGAAAAGACGGGGCGTGTTCCG
>DIEK01000042.1:20733-25273 GCA_002418595.1 Candidatus Omnitrophica bacterium UBA5776
AGAGCAACTGCCTTCTAAGCAGTGGGTCGCGTGTTCGAGTCACGCCAGGGACGTTTTTTGGGTTCTTCAGCCATGAGATTATTCTTAAAAATACTGTTTGCCTTCTTCGTCGTTTTTCTTGTTGCCGTTATCCTTTATTATCTCTTCCTTTTATCCAACGCCGGTAAAGTGATCACCGGCGTCCTGCGTTCCTACACCGGCAGTGAAGTTACTTATCGGCATTACCGCGTCACCCCGTCTTTGCAGGTAAAGATGGATGAGATCAAATCCGGCGAGGCATCCATACAATCCCTTGTCTGCCGGATCAATCCCGCAGGTATCCTTTTCGGGGGAGTGCTTATCGACAGACTGGAATTGAACGGCCCGGAGTTCTATTTTCATAAAGAACCCGGCGCTTATTCCGTTTTGTCCTCCGGCAAACCTTCCGGGAACGTTCCATCTTTGCCTGTTGTCCGCCGGCTGAAGCATATAGTGTTTATCATCAAGGAGCTCTCCATTAAAGACGGTATCGTTCATTTCAGCGACGCCCCGCGAGGCAAGGCGCTCAAGCTGGATGTGAACAAGTTTTTCTTGAACGCCGTAAACGTCGCTTTCCCCCCTAAAGACCAGGATATTGTATTTAAAATAGGAGGGGAAGTTCCCTGGGAGAGTTTGCCAGACTTGGGTATACTGGAGGGCCGGGGCAGGGTAAACTGGGTCAGGAAGGATATCAACGCCGAATTCAAGGTGCAAGATATAGACGCGGTCTTCTTTTATCCTTATTACGACAACTGGGTAGATCTGGAGAAAACCCGCATAGAGCAAGCCAGGCTTGCTTTTTCATGCGAACTGAACGGCCGGGACAATAAAGTCGCGGCCAAGTGCCGTCTTGAGCTTAGCGATATGCATTTCAAGCCGTACCAGGAAGGGGAGAAGCCCAAGATGAGTGACAAACTGGCCCAGGCGGTCCTGGATATATTCAAAGGGGCAGATAACAAACTTAAGTTGGACTTTACCATACATACCACTCTGGACCAGCCGCGTTTCGGTTTACAGAATATAAAGAGCGCGGTTGAGGAGAAGATAGAGCGCGCCAGGCCGCTGGATAAGTTCCGGCCGCCGGATGCCGTATCATTATCCCGCACAATAGTACAGGGAACATTCAAAGGAGTTAACGACCTTTACAAAGCGGTTGTCTCCGGGATCAGCGGCATGGGTAAGGCGTTCAGAACTATCTTTAATATATGCACAAAGAAGGAGTAAATAACCACTTTGCAAAAGTGTTTAGGGGATAAAAAAATGCTTCCCAAATAAATATTTTGTGATAAAATAACTAAATCGTCAATTAACCTAAGGAGGGAACAGATGAAAAGCCAATTTTTCACAGCCTTACTGGCTGCTGCATTCTTGGTTGCGGGATGCAACGTGCAGCAAGAGCAAGGAGGCAAAGCAGCGGACAAGAGCTCAACCACTACGGTGAGCGAAGCCCAGAAAGCGGTAGAGACTGCCGCCTCGGACGTCAAGAGCGCCGTTGACAGCGGTACCCAGTCTCTGGAGGATTCCTTAAGCGAGGTAAAAGAATCCGCGCAGGAGATGGCCGGCGAACTGGAAGACGCGGCAAAAGACGCCGAGAACACGCTCAGCAGTTCTTATTCCGATTTCCAGTCCAACAACATCCAGCAGTTCGTAGTTTACAAGGACAAGAACCACAAGGACAATCATTATATCCCCTCCGGATGGATGGGTGATTACGGCGACGTGCAGATGGATGATCAGTCGGCGGAAAATCCGCATTCCGGCAAGCATTCGCTTAAGTTCACCTACACCGCCAAACAAACCCAGAACCAGGGCTGGGCCGGTATTTACTGGCAGAATCCGCCCAATAACTGGGGCAGCAAAAAAGGCGGTTTTAACCTGACCGGTATGACCAAACTCATCTTCTGGGCTAGGGGAGAAAAAGGCGGCGAGATTATCCAGAAGTTCGTGGTCGGCGGCATCAAGGGCGCTTACCCGGACAGCTGCGCAGTGGAAATGGGACCGGTCACTCTTACCAATGAGTGGAAAGAATACAGCATAAATCTCGCCGGTAAGGACCTTTCCTATATCAACGGCGGGTTCGCTTGGACCACCAGCGCCGAATTGAACCCGGACGGCTGCGTCTTCTACATAGACGACATTTTCTATGTCGCCGACGAGACAGTCCAGCCTGAGTCCAAGAAGGTGGAAGAGATGCCGTTCATCGTCTATGCCGACAAGGGATCGGTGAAGAACCATTTTATCCCTTCCGGGTGGATGGGCGACTACGGCGATCTCAAGTATGATTCCGCCAGTTCCGATAAACCGCATTCCGGCGTCTCCTGCCTGAAGATAACCTACGGCAACAAGGCGAGCCAGGGTGCGCGTTGGGCTGGTATGTATTGGCAGTATCCCGCCAATAACTGGGGGAATATGGATACTTCCTACAACCTTTCTAAAGCTACCAAGCTCACTTTCTGGGCCAGGGGCGACAAGGGTGGGGAGCGTATAGAGGAGTTCAAGATGGGCGGTATCACCGGCGAATATCCCGATTCGGATTCCGCCGGAATAGGCCCTGTGGTACTCACCACCGAATGGCAGCAGTTTACCATCGATCTGCAGGGGAAAGACCTTTCCTCGATCATCGGCGGTTTCTGCTGGGCGTCCAACATAGATGTCAATCCGGATGGAATAATCTTCTACCTGGATGATATCCAGTATGAATAATTCCCGGTTATCCTGGGAAAGCAACAGTTAAGTCTGCACCGGAAGGGCGGGAAACCGCCTTTCCGGTGTTTTTTACTCAAGCCGCAGAAACTCCCGGTTTTCAGGTGTGTTATCCCTTGGCCGAAGGGATTTTTAGGTATCTTGCGGCAGAGGGGTTAATTTATCGCTCCTGGCTCCAAAGCGTGTTAGAATGAAAAACAATGGTCAGGATGCTGACCGGCAAGAGGAGAGCGATGAAACAATTCATCATCTTGTTTTTCGCGGTGGCTTTGGCGGTGGGCAGTTGGTTTCTTATCGGGCCGATGATAGAGAAGGCGCCGGTATTCAACCAGGATCAGCAGAGTGTAGATTTCATAAACCGCCGCATTTCCCTGTCCAATATCGATCTGGAGAAAGAGTTGGCGTTCTTCCTGGCAAAGCAGTTCGGGATATTCGAGGGTTCTTTTGAGATAGTAGATATAGTCAACCTGAATACCACCGGCATCACCGGCACCGATTACCTGCTTGTGACTTTCAAGGCGCCTGACGGCAGATTCTGTCAGGTATCCGTGGCGCGCGGGAGCGGACCGAAAGCGGGCTGGGAGATACTGCCGGAAAGCTTCAGCGTTTCGCAGTTCGCCTCGTATCAGCCGATAATGCCTATATGGATGAAAGACCTGGGTATAGCGCCGGAACAACTGGATGAGTATTACCGCGCTCATCCCGAGGCGATAGCGTTGGGGGAGAGGCTGTTTAGAGATCCGCAGACAGGCGGCTACATACTGCCGACCGACTGGTTCCAGACGGTCAAACCGGTGCATAAACCGTATTCTATTGTTTTGAACCAGGAACACAAGATAACGATAAATCCGAACATGGTCACCGGCACCCAGACGGATATGGTAAACTCGTATTGGAAATCGGATTACCCTTCCGATAGTATCGGTCCCGGATACAGGGCTTACCTGTACGGTAAAGTAAAAGGCAGCGAATGAAGCCCGGCGGGCTGATCCTGATTACGTCCGGGATTGTTCCCGCGCCGTCGCATAACCGTCTTCCGCTTTACAAAACTACCGGGATAGACTATACTATAATACTTCTTTCTATGGTGGGTGTAGCTCAGTGGTAGAGCACTTGACTGTGGCTCAAGACGCCGCGGGTTCGAACCCCGTCACCCACCCCAAATGTAACCCTCATACGAACACGGACTCAAACGAGTCGCAAACGTATGAGGGTTTTTCTTTTTCTGAGGTAGAAAGAGGCATAAATTCCTCAGAAATGTTTGATTTTTTGAAATATATACAGAAATATGAGGATATTCAACCAAGAACTTATTGGTACGAAACACCCTTCTACAAAATTCTCCGTAACGCCCGGCAAAAGTTCTGTCTAGGAAATCGTCCTGAAGATATAGCGCATGTGGTTACAATCGGGAAAAAGACCTGGGAGAAGCATTTAGCTTATCTTAATCGTTTAGAGCGTTTCCCCCTTGATAAAGCCGAATATTACATAAGACTAAAAGAATCTCACGGTATTAATAGTGTTAGGGGATTATGTGACTTTACTGGTGAAGATTGGTCATATATTGCTAAGATATTAAGAACCTTAGAACTCTCAGAATCAATCAAGAATTTCCTGCGAAACAATAAGAATANNCCCCGCCATTCTTCAGTTTTTCCATCTGCGAAGATTACTTGATATTGTGCGACAAGGCGGAGAACGTCTGCAATTGAGTAGGTTTAGAGAATTCATGCAAGAATTTGAAGAAAGTAAATTAGGATTGGTGACGGAATGATTCCTACAGGAATATCTCCTACAGAAGCGGCATTTGAGGTTATCG